>JAZLKL010000152.1:0-18763 GCA_045597585.1 Bacteroidaceae bacterium
ACATGTTTCTTAGAATCTTATTTGCAAGTTTACTCAATTAAATGTACTTTTGCAACGCAATTGGAAGGTGGTACACTTTTCAATTACTAAGTGGTACACTTTTCAATTACCATATACACCAAAGACTACTAAAGACCACCAACAGGTTGAAAGAATATGGTAACTTTGCACCAGAAAATCGGGCCTCAGGCCGTTTTCACAACGAGTTCTTTGACATTGTGATTAACACAGGGTAAGCCACACCGACGGGTATCTACACCAACTCGTATGGGTGGCAATCCCTCGTATAGGGTTAGAAAGGGGACTTTTCTTCTTGGCTATCAACGCATTTGTTTTTTTGGGGGGAGCAGTTCCATTTCCTCTCATTTGGACTGACGAGCCTTTGAGGCGTTCACGAGATACACGCCAAAGAAGACGAGGAAAACGGCAATGAAATGGTACAGGGTGAGCACACCAAGCCCTAAAAGCACCGACACGGAACATGCCACAATAGGCTGCACATAATTGTACATGGCGATGATGGTGGGTCGCAAGATCTGCTGGGCTGTGGTGGCAAACAGAAAACTGAGGAACGTGCCTCCAATGACCACGAAAGCCGTCTCGTAATAGGTAGTGGGCGACAGACTATGCCACTCTATCTCAAGCAGATAAGGCAAGCAGAAGGGCAATATGACAACTGCTGCCGAGAGCATCATCCACTTCTGGCAGGTGATGGGGGAATGACGGGCTATGACCTTCTTGAATGCCGTGAGATAGAAGGCATAGGAGAGTTGACCTCCCACACACATGACATCGCCCAACAGCACACCTCCTATCGTGCCACCCGCAGACGAAAGGATAAGGGTCGTGGCTCCGAGACACCCCAGGAGCACACCCGAGAGTTTCTTCCAAGTGACGGGTTCCTTGAGTATCAGGGCAGCCAGCACCATGGTGATGATGGGCATGGTGGTGGTCATAATCGAGGCATTGAGCGGAGAGGTGATGCTCAGACCGATAATGTAGTTGCACTGGTTGAAGACAATGGCAAACAAGCCTGCGCCAAAGAGCCAAAGCAACTCGCGCACGGTCATGGGAACCTCGGAGGCCGACTTCGGCTTATTACGGTTCAGCATGGAACTGACAAGGCTCGCCAGCCAGAAGCAGAGACTGCCTCCCAGCACGCGTATGCCCACCATAGGAAATCCTCCTATGCCATTGGCCATGGCATCCTTGCCCAAAGGGGCCATCAAACCCCACATGACGGATGCACCGGCCATATAAAGATGACCTTTTAAGACTCTGTTATCCAAGTTCGGTTATTTCTTCTTTTCTTTTACTTGAATCATACGACGCTCCTCATCGCCCGACCAATAGCCGATGCGCATGTGATTCTCCGTATCAAACGACACGCCATAACCCAAGCGGACATCATCCACATACGTGCCAAACCATATCTCGCCCGAGGCATAGTAGTAGATGCCGTAGCCATGACGCTTGTTGTCGTAGGTCTCGCCCACATACTGGTCGCCGTTGAGGAAACGCATGGAGACAAAGGCATACTTGAGGCGGTCGGGATGCTCCTCGCCATCGACAAGATGGCTGACAAGGCTATGTCTGTCATCACACACATATTCCAGTCGGCCCGACGTCAGACTATAGACAGCATAGAAATCAGGACCTCCCACCGTGGCTTTGCCACCCGCCATATTGATGGTGATAAGTGGCATGCCGGCACGAAAGGCACCCGTAATCTGAGAACCATCGTTGTTGACGAACATACCATACCCATACAACCTGTCCTTATCATCAACCTGCCCGATATATTGGCCGGTATTGGTGGTGATAATGGTTGAGGGATTGTTCTCGATACAGTCAAGATAGATTTCCTGATAGATATCGGGCACCTCGATGTACTTCTGCAAAAGCGAGTCCTGCTGCGCAAACGCCACGAGGGGCAACATCAGGAGAAGAGAGAGTATGACGCGTTTCATATCCGTTACTTTTCGATGAGTGCCACCGCATAGGCAGAGATGCCCTCGCGGCGACCTGTAAATCCAAGCTTCTCGGTAGTGGTGGCCTTGATGGACACGGCATCCTCATCGACGCCCATCGCCTGCGCAATGACCTGCTGCATGGCAGGAATATGCGGATTGAGCTTGGGTGCCTCGGCACACACCGTGCAGTCGATGTTGCCCACACGATATCCCTTGGTGGCTATCAGCTCTACCGTACGGCGAAGCAGCACCTTGCTGTCTATGCCTTTGAAGTCATTGCTCGTATCAGGAAAATGGTAGCCTATATCGCGCATATTGGCAGCTCCGAGCAATGCATCGCATATAGCGTGCAAAAGGACATCAGCATCGCTGTGTCCCAGTAAGCCCATTGGGTGCTCAAGCTTGATGCCACCCAACCATAACTCACGACCTTCGACCAACTGGTGAACGTCGTAACCCATTCCTACTCGTATCATTTGGTTATCTTCTTCTTGTATTGAAAAGTTCTGTCAAGCCATCGAGGTCAAAGCCCAGCGTGAAACGCATGGTTTGGTCAAGCGAGTTGGTCTGACTGGTACTGAACACGTAAGCTGCATCAATGCTGAAAATATTCATCTTGAAACCGGCACCTGCGGTGAAGTACTTACGGTTACCCTTGTTCTCTGACTCGTGATGGTAGCCGGCACGCAGACTGAAACGGTCGTTGTAGGTATATTCCATACCCAAGCTCCACTGCACCTCCTGCATCTCTTCCTTGAATCCATTAGGCGCATCGCCCAGACTCTTGAAGATGCCCGAGATGGGAGAGATGTCATAGTACTCGCGCTGCACGCGGTCGGTATAGTCCTCATCGCTCTCTCCCTCGTTCTGCTTGGGATAGGTGGGCACGAGCAACTTGTTCACGTCGGCCGTGACAGAGAAGCGGTTGTACTCGTTAAAGGGAATGGTGAGACAAGCACCCAGACGCAGGTTGGTGGGGATGAACTCTGCATTGTCATCGCCTCCATAGGAAATCTTGGAACCGATGTTGTTGACATTGAGACCCCATGAGAAGCTGCACTCACGATTGCCCATCATAAAATAGCCATTACGATACATGGCGATGTCGGCAGCAAATGCCTTTCCTGCACTCGACTCGGCCGTGTAGTCGTAGGTGATATCGCTGTAGATGAAGCGCAGAGCCACACCCATAGAGAAGCACTCGCTCAGCATACGGCTATAGCCAAGGTCGAACGAGAATTCATAGGGACGGATGCTCATGGCATCGGCAGCCTCGCTCAGAAACACCTCACCCAATGAGAAATAACGCAAGGATGAACTCAGGGAAGAGTAGTCGCCAATGCGATAGAAACCGGCAAGATTAGCCAGATTGATGTCGCTGACCAACTTACGGAGCCAAGGTGTGTAACTGGCAGAGACACCAGCACGCGCAATATTGAAGGGATACTTGGCAGGGTTCCAGTACTGCGAGTTAGCATCGGCCTCGGTAGCCACACCCACATCACCCATGGCACCGGCACGGGCATCGGGAGCAATGGCAAGCGAGGTAACGCCAAAGTTCACTGGGTTGAACATATTCTTCTTATCCTGCGCACCTGCCACGAGCGTCATTGCACTCAGCATCATGGCAAATATCGTTTTCTTACAGTTTATTTTCATACAAGTCTATTTAATAACTATGCATATAACGAGCAAATCTACATTTTATTGTGCATAGCATCTTTTTTAACATTTGTATTAAGATTTGTCAATTGAAAAAATCATGAATTGTGAATTATGAATTGCCAATTGAAAAAATTATGAATTATGAATTGTCAATTACTAAGGCTTTACTATCAGCTTCTGCGTCTTGCTCACCCACTTGGTGCCCTCGCAACGGATAGAGGCACGGTAGAGATAGACACCCGGACTGATGCGCCCGTTGCCTGCACCCACAGAGAGGTTCCAGGGAACCACAAACGCACCCGTGATGCTGTTGGCATGCCCCTCCGACATCCACAGGCGACGACCGGAGAAGTCGAAGACCTCCACCATAGCCTTGATATCACTGCCCGGCAAATCGCAGGTAATAAAGAAGTTGGTATGCGTGACAGCTGGATTGGGGGATGCAACAAGCTGCAAGATGCTGGGCTCGTAATCGGGATCGACCGTGAAGTCGAGCATCGCCACGCTGGAGTTGTTCAGCAAGTCCCAGGCTCGCAACGAGAGGGTATGAGTACCCGCAGGCAACTTGGGTATGACAAAACCAAGCGAACCTTGCTGATAGTTGCCGAAATCGGGAACGTAGTAGTCGTTGAGCACATAGGTCCAATCGGGATTATCGTCCACGGAAAGCAGGATGTCGTGACCCACGCCATTGCCCGTCACATTGATGCCATTTTCATCAGACAGCACGGCAGACAGGTAGGGTGTGGCATTCACTACCCCACCCGGCTCTCCATTCAGAGCCAGCTGTATCTCGGGACCTTCCGTGTCATCGGTATCGAACGAACCGCCCACCAGGAAGTCTTCAAAATAACCATTTGCCTCAACCTCAAGCGACTCGTTGATGGCATACAGCACCACGCGACCAGCGCCATTGCTATACTTGATGTCCTTGGGCACGACGCAGGAAATCTCGAACTTGCCATTGCGGACAGAATCCTGACCCACATACAGCACCGAACTGCGGTCGGTATAGACAAAGGCCTCGGAGACGGTATTGTCATTCATATTGCAGGTAATGGTATCCTTGGCATCATAGATACGGGCGGTTACCACTCCATTGAAGTCGTTCATCTCTGCCCCATTCTCATCGAGCAGACTACCCGACAAGCGGATGGGCATCCCGGCACGTACCACCTCCACAGCCTTGTTCGTGGTGACGTCGGTAATGGCATCCAGGCGAACACGGTTAAGCGGTGCACCAATAACAAGGGCAGGGTCGCCAAGCAAGGCATACTGCAACTTGTTCTCGTAGTTGCTCCTCTCCGTGCCTATCTGCATCACCTTGGCCATGCGCAATGCATCGCCCAGGCGGGTGCGACGACCCATCTCGTCACGGGCAAACAGCTGCTCGGAGAAGTCGTTGTTGAGACTGGCATTGTTGCTGGCATAGACGGTGCGGGTGGTACCCACGAAGGCCAAAGCACCTCCACCCTCGTTGAGCACAGCCTGACTGCCCAGGTTGCCCTTGCTGCCGTCAAAGGGCATCACGTCGCAGGCTGCGGTGAACCACAAGGGGAGGCGCGAACCCTTGAAATCGTCAAAGTCGGAAAGCTTCCACACGGACTCATGGCTCAACACATAATGAGCACCATGACCGGTGTAATTCATGACCATGACGCCATCCTCAAGCTGTTTCTTCATAAGGGCGGTCACCTCGGGATAGGTGTTCGAAGACAGGGTGCTGACACGGGTAAAGGCATCCCACATCACCTTCTTCACCTCCAGCTCAGGATTATGCTCAATGATCTTCTCTGCCACACGGTCACAGTATGACATGTGACTGTTATTGTCGCCATCGTCGCCCAGCATCATCACCACGTTCTTCCAAGCACCCGCATTGCGGTTGGAGATGTAGTCGATGACCTTATCGACCATGACTTTGGCTTCTGCAGCCGTAGTGACCGGGAAACGGCCTATACCAAGGTCGCTCTTCTCGTGCACAAGATTGCCACCCTCGCCGTCGTCAAGCAATCCGAAGTAGTCTTCCATGACATAGCTCTTGGTGTCGCTGAACGAGTTCTCACTCTCGAAGCAAAGCAGATAATCCTCTGGTCGGCACCGGCTCATGCTCTGTGTCAGCATACGATTGTCGAACGAGCAGTTGCCAAACAGCAGCAGGTAGCGTGGCATGGACTTCTCGTCGCCATCAGCACGGTCGTAGAGCATCTTCATCAGTCGGCGATAGGCTGTGGCATCAGGAGTACCACTCGAAAACTCATTGTATATCTCATCTGCCCTGACAACAGCCACACGAAGGTGGTCGACAGTGCGATGTGCCTCGGCCAGGCGCTCTGCCTCGGCTCTGAGCTTATCACTCTGGGGGATGATGATGACCATGTCGAGCGAATCGAGCGCATGCAGGTTCTGATTGGGCACGCTACCCACAACGGTTGGCTGAGGATAGCTGTAATCAGTATTGAAGCACACGAAACGTGCCACCTTACCCTTATCGTCATAGCCTACGGCACTACCCTCACCAGAAAGGTTCACAGGGCGAAACTTAAACGTATTGCCGGAGAGCACGCCTTCCACCATACGGCAGGGAGTGCCGGGGGTGCCTATCTGCATCACCTTGACCCACTCGTTGGCATCACTCACACAAATGGGCTTACCCACAAAGCCTTGGTTATCAAACACCACATAGCTCTCGCCGGGGTTGATGGCTCTTGAATAATGCAACGCGATATAGTCAAGATGTGCCTCGTTTCCCTGCGTGGAACTAATCTTGACCGTCCACTCCTTGCCTGTCTTGCAAGAGGAGACGTCGAAAGTCTTTGAGTTGGAGGTGCCGCAGACGTACTGAACCGTAGATGCCAAGTCGAATCCACCGACTGCCTGTCCGTTTACCTGGGCAGACATCGTGGTGGGGGTGCTTGCACCTGCCGTAAAGGCTATGGTAAGACGTTCGTCGCTTATGGAACCAACTGGAGTGGTCAACTTATATGTACGACTGCCAACGGACGAGAAGTTGGCACTCTCAAACAGATTGCGTCCTAACTCTCCATAGCCATATTCATCCTTCTCATAGAGAAGATGGTCTGTGAAACGGTCTGCAGAAGTGCCCTCCGTTCCCTGCGAATAGTCCACGGACGCTATCTTGCTGGGGGAATCTTCTTCCGTCAGGAAATAATACGAAGCCCTGGCGTATGGATTAAAGATGCGCGTGTCGCCCTCCCAATACACCAGTCCATTGCCCCAGAAAAGCCATGTATCTTTATTCGACTGAAAGAGAGGTACTTCCTCCAAATCGTCGTACTCGCTCTCGGGACTGGACACCTCAGAAAGACGATAGCCACCATGGCCATAGAGATGCACATTGTCGGGATTCTTGAAACCCATCTTCTGCAAGGCAGAACGGGTAAGGCGGTACATACCATCCTCCTTAATGCTTATCTTCACCCACTTGCCTTCCGAGAGCTTGCTCTTTCGCGTGTATCGTTCAGCCTTCTGGGATATGCGTGCCGACGAGGTAGCATAAGAGTTGCCTGCAGCCCCGGAGCGCACAGTACGGCGTACAGAAGCTGTTTTTTCCACGGCCTCTATCTCCATCTTGGCACTCATCAACTTCAGATATTTGCCATTGCGCTTCACCACGGGCAAGAAACTCACGTCGAGCATACCCTTACCACGGCTCACCCCGACGAAAGTACGGATGTCCAGATCGTAAGACACACTCTCCGCCCACTTCATCATGCGCTTCGACTCACTCTTGCTCATCTCCTTCCATTCAGGATAAAGCAAGCGCACATGATAGTCGTGCAGATGATAGTCACTCTCCAACGGAATGACTTCGGTATAGCAAGGCATCACGCTATCGATCGACATGACATCCCAATCGACATAGAAGATATCATGACCAGCCTTAGCACCCTGTGAGACACAGCATGCCAGGACAAAGGATAATATGTAGAATAGTTTTCTCACTTTACATTAAATTCCAAAACTTTTCGGTCTTCGAGATAACCGGTTAAATGGTCGTCTATATGAACCGGTCCTACGCCTGCAGGAGTACCCGTATAAATCAGATCCCCTGTTTTCAGGGTAAAGAACTGACTGATGTAACTTACCAAGCGCGTCACAGAGTGAATCATATCGGCACTATGTCCCTGCTGAACCGTCTTGCCATTGATATCAAGATGGAAACGAATATCCTGCAGGTCTTCCACTACGTCGAGCGGAATCCATTCGCCAATGGCTGCACTCCCGTCAAAGCCTTTGCAGATGTCCCACGGCATCCCTTTCTGGGTAAGCTGCCGTTGCAAGTCGCGAGCCGTGAAGTCAATGCCCACCGTGACGGCATCAATGTAACGATGTACCCAGCGCTCGGGAATGCTTCGGCCCATGTGCCCTACCCTCACCACAAGCTCTGTCTCATACTCACATTGCTGTGTATAGGCTGGCAGGAAGAAGGGACTGCCTGGGCGCAACAAGGCAGTATCGCATTTAGTAAAGATGACAGGCTTGCCGGTAATATCAGAAAGCGGACGCTCCTCTGCATGCTCCATCTGCTCTATCTCTTTATTATATAACGTATGAGCCAACTCTTTATTGTGCTCACGATAGTTCATTCCTACTGCAAAAATCTTCATTACATTATGAAAAGTTTATAATTATGCAAAGATACTCATTTTTTGTGAAACTTTTCCAAACAAGGCAAAAAAAAAGAATCAGCAAGCAAATGCTTGCCGATTCTGTATGTATTCAAGCAGTCAGGCTACTGAACCTGACCATATTGAGCACCAATTACTCAGCCTTAAGAGTGAAACGCTTGAAGTCGGTGATGGTGAGCTCCTTGTCGATAGACTTCAGGTAGCTCTCCACAGTGAACTGCTTGTCCCAGATATACTCCTGAGAGAGCAGACAGTTTTCCTTCAAGAACTTGTTCAGACGACCCTTAGCGATGTTCTGAATCTGAGCCTCGTTGAGGTTGGCAGCCTTCTCAGCACCTACGGTAGCGATGATCTCCTTTACCTTAGCTACGTCCTCAGCGGTGATCCAACCCTTGGTCTGGTTGCTCTCCATGTGCTCCTCAGAGTCGAAGTGAGCGGGGTTGAAGCCAGCCTTCTTGATAGCAGCCTCTACAGCCTTCTGTACCAACTCTGCCTTGGTCTTCTCGATAGCCACAGCTACCTCGTTGTCCTTTACAGACTGTGCTACGCCACTCTCGTCGATAGCCACAGGAGCAGCAGAAGCAATCTGCATAGCGATGTTCTTACCAACAGTCTCATCCTCTACAGCCTTGCTGAGGTTCAGCATAGTACAAAGACCGTTACGGTTCATGTGGTTGTAGATAGCGATGTTCTCACCCTCGATAACCTGGTAGCCGTCAAGCTCCATCTTCTCGCCGGTGATACCACTCTGGTTGGTCACAGCATCAGCGATGGTAACACCGTCCAGAGTAAGAGCCTTAACCTCATCGAGAGTCTTGCACTTCGCAGCAACGGCAGCGTCAAGAATCTTCTTGGTAAGAGCTACGAAATCAGCATTGTTTGCTACGAAGTCGGTCTCACACTTAAGAGCGATGATAGCACCAAAGCCATTCTCAGCCTTAACGAGTACACAACCCTCAGCAGCCTCACGGTCGCTACGCTTTGCAGCTACGGCAGCACCCTTCTTGCGGAGGTATGCTACTGCACCGTCCATATCATCAGACTCAGCAAGAGCCTTCTTACAATCAGCCAAGCCAGCACCGGTCATCTCACGGAGCTTCTTGATCTCAGTCATTGTAAATTCCATTGTAGTACGAATTTATAAGTTGTTATAAAATACCAACGAGTCAGCACAAAATTATGTTGACTCGTCGGCTTTATGAATTGTTTAATTTAACTCAGCGGAGAGCAACAAATTACTCAGCAGCGGGAGCCTCAGCCTTGGGAGCACGACGCTTCTTGGGAGCCTCAGCAGCCTCCTCGCCATCCTCACCTTCACCAGCAGCCTCTGTATCAACACGCTCAGCCTTACGCTCCTCCAAACCTTCTGCGATAGCCTGACAGCAAGCACCGAGGATAACCTCAACGCTCTTGCTAGCATCGTCGTTAGCGGGGATTACGAAGTCGATGTTGTCTGGGTTTGAGTTGGTATCAACGATAGCAAATACGGGGATACCCAGACGGTTAGCCTCTGCTACGGCAATGTGCTCCTTCATTACGTCGATAACGAACAATGCAGAAGGAAGACGAGACAAATCAGCGATAGAACCGAGGTTCTTCTCCAACTTAGCACGCTGACGGTTAATCTGCAACATCTCACGCTTTGAAAGGTTGCTGAAAGTACCGTCCTGGATCATCTTATCGATGGCACCCATCTTCTTCACAGCCTTGCGGATGGTGGGGAAGTTGGTCAACATACCACCTGCCCAACGCTCGTTAACATAAGGCATGTTTACGCTAGAAGCCTTGTCAGCTACAGCCTGCTTTGCCTGCTTCTTGGTAGCTACGAAGAGAATCTTCTTGCCGCTCTTAGCAATCTGCTTCAAAGCCTCAGCAGCCTCGTCAATCTTAGCTACGGTCTTGTGCAAGTCGATGATATGAATACCATTGCGCTCCATAAAGATGTAGGGAGCCATTGCAGGATTCCACTTTCTCTTGAGGTGACCGAAGTGGCAGCCAGCCTCCAACAGTGTGTCAAAATTTGTTCTAGACATTTTGATTTCTTTTTGAATTGTTTGTTTACTTTCTTTTTAATTCTTTGTGGAGTCATAATCCGACTCTCACGGTTTTGTTAGAATCAACCGGCGAGTAGTCTATACCTAACCTGCCTGCAAGCTGAAACCTATCGGCTTCACATCTTGACCACATAAATATAATGTATAGAATCTCGCTGGTTTAGATGCTAAACAATTTTCCGATTTCGGTTCATCAAGCTTGTCATCACGCCGCACACATTGTATAACACAAAGGCACTTTGCAAATGACACAACGCAAATGATTAACGCTTGCTGAACTGGAATCTACGACGTGCCTTGGGCTGACCGGGCTTCTTACGCTCAACCTCACGGCTATCACGAGTCATGAAGCCTTCTGAACGCAATGCCTTCTTGTCGTCAGCGTTAATCTTAACCAAAGCGCGAGCAATAGCCAAACGCAAAGCCTGTGACTGGCCAGTGTAACCACCACCTGCCAAAACGGCCTTGATATCATACTTCTCAACTACTTCAAGCTTTGCCAGAGGCTGCTTTACCACATACTGAAGAATGTCACTTGCAAAGTAGTCAGTCAAATCTCTCTTGTTGATGGTGATCTTACCAGTACCCTCGGTTACATAAACACGAGCCACGGCGCTCTTACGGCGACCCAATGCATTAACTGTTTCCATTGTCGTCACTTGTTATTTGTAGAGGTTAATATCGATGGTTTTGGGACTCTGAGCTTCCTGCTTGTGCTCTGCACCTGCATAGATGTAGAGGTTGGTCAACAAGCGGTCTGCCAACTTGTTCTTGGGAAGCATACCTTTAACTGCCTTGCGAACGAGCTTCTCTGCACCGTTGGGACGAGCAAGAATCTCAGCAGCAGTCTGCTGCTTCTGACCACCAGGATAACCACTGTAAGTGATGTAAACCTTGTCGGTCATCTTCTTACCAGTGATCTGAATCTTGCTGGCATTGATGATAATTACATTGTCACCGGTATCTGCATTGGGGGTGAAAGTAGGCTTGTACTTACCACGGAGGATCTTAGCAACCTTACTTGCCAAGCGACCCAATACCTGATCGGTAGCATCAACCACAACCCACTCTTTCTGAGCTTGTGCACGGTTGACAGAAATGGTCTTGTAGCTTAGAGTTTCCATTTTCTTCTACTGTTTTTTAATTGTTATTAATAATTTTATATTCTACTTGAGGTACTTTTCGCTGCGATTCACTAACCACACATTCTTTCTCTCTTGAACGAACAATGCTATTAACACACAGTGTGTGAGCTATTTACGCGTTACACACGCACTATTACGCATCATCTCAGTCCTCAATGCGGGTGCAAAGGTACGACTTTTTCCCGAAACAACCAAACTTTTTTGCGTTTATTTGTCAACAGCAAAGCGACGAGACAAATGCCTCGTCGCCTATGATTATCAACTCTATAACTGCACCGTCACATGCTTACAGCATGAGCAAACCACGTCTCAAGCGCAGCCTATGACCATGAGTCTTCGGTTTAGAACATCTTGTCGGGGTACTGACCGTCGGCGTGCAACTTAGCCAACTTAGCCACTACATCGGGACGATCCTCGGGATAGGTTACGCCGAACCACTTTGAAGTGGTGGGGAGCACCTCACAGGTGGCATCGCCACGCTTGATGAGGGTATCTACCATCAAGGGGATGAAGAACTCGCTCTTCAGGTTCTCGATGTTCTTGGGGTCAGAGAGGAACTGCTTGAAGTACTCCTCGCTATACTCGAAATAATCGGGAGTAAAGCCCCAGAAGTTCATTGAGCAAGGTGTGTTGTCGGGGATGCTTACCCACTGTTCGTTCTCATCGAGATACTGCACCACGCCGTCACGACGCTCAATCTTGGTGCGCTCAACCACAGAGGTAAGGTGATGTGTCTGCTCGTCGTTCTCGCAGATGCCACGGCTCACGGTACCACTCTCGCTCAAGGTATTGCTTACGCTGAAACCAACCATAGCATACTTGCCCTTGCTACCCTCGGGAAGCTCAGAGAGAAACTTGCCCATCACCATGAAGGCATCACGATCGTAGAAGTCATCGCAGTTGAGCACGGCAAAGGGCTCCTTGATGACGTCCTTACCCATCAGCACGGCGTGGTTGGTACCCCATGGCTTCTGACGGCCTTCGGGAACGGCAAAGCCTTCGGGCAGTGAGTCGAGAGCCTGGAAACAAAGCTCGCAGGGAACCTGACCTTCGTACTTTGCAAGAATCTGAGTGCGGAACTGCTCCTCAAAGTCCTTACGAATCACCCATACAATCTTGCCGAAGCCAGCCTGGATAGCATCATAAATGCTGTAATCCATAATGCTCTGTCCCTGAGGACCCAATGTGTCGAGCTGCTTCAAACCACCATAACGGCTTCCCATACCAGCAGCCAAAAGGAAAAGTGTAGGTTTCATGTTTATTCAACTTAAAAATTGTGTATTTTGATTATATCGCTCACAAAATTAAGAAAAAAATGTGATACGAACAATATCAAAAGCAATATTTTTTTGTAAAGATACGGTAATTTGCCCCAAAAAGCATTTTCGCAATCAATCCTCGTCATCGAATTCGAATATGGGTATGTCGCTGATAAACTGAGGCATATCGACCGACTCAGAGGCAAAAGCATCGAGCGAACGACGATCTTTCTTGGTAGGACGTCCGGTTCCACGAGCACGGTCCACGAATCCACTTATCTTTGACATCTCGAGCAACTCATACTGCTCGGGCGAAGTGACGTTCTCAAGCACCTCTGGAATGAGTTTGGCGCCCACTCTGTTCTCGATGGCCTGAAGTATCTTGAAAGAATACGTGATAGGCGGTTTGCGCACGTTGATAATGTCGCCCACACGCACCATGCGACTGGGTTTCAACTGCGCTCCGCGTAAAGTTATCTGTCCCTTTTTGCAGGCTTGCGAGGCTATGGAACGTGTCTTGAAGATGCGGGCTGCCCAGAGCCACTTGTCCACACGGGCTTCCTTGTTGGCCGTCAGCACCTTGGAAGGGACGTTTGAAGATGTGTTATTTTCCATTATAGTGATTCATTGCGAAAGGCATACCGCTGAGGCAGAAAGCCTTGATGGCCTCCACCGCAACCTGTGCTTTCTCATCAATAATCTTATTGTCTTCGGCGCTGAACTTTCCCAGCACGAAATCCACCTGCATACCCTTGGGAAAGTCATTGCCAATGCCAAACTTCAATCTGTTGTAGCCCTCGGTGCTCAGCATCTGGGCGATATGCTTCAACCCGTTGTGACCACCGGCACTACCGTTCTGCTTCATGCGAATGGCACCCACGGGAAGACTCAAATCATCCACCACGATAAGGATATTCTGCAACTCTATCTTTTCTTGCTGCATCCAGTAGCGAACAGCGTTTCCACTCAGATTCATGTAGGTACTGGGCTTCAGCAGAACGAGCTCGGCATTCTTCACACGCGTCTTGGCCACAAAGCCATAACGCTTGTCCTGAAACGTAGCGCCTTGCGCCTCAGCCAAAGCATCAACCACACGAAAACCGATGTTGTGACGCGTTCCATCATACTCGTCACCAATATTTCCCAAACCAACGATAAGATACTTCATTATGTTTTCTTTGTTTATCTGACAGACTTCAGAACCACTCTCTACCCTCTTACGGCGAAAGAACGACAGAATATTCATTTCAAACAGATCCCGTTTAAGACTCAGTATTCGATTGCCCACTTACTTGTCTAAAAAGAGAACGGGCGACAGTTTCCCATCGCCCATCCCTATATTCATGTTCCGCAAGAATTTGTGGATTACTTCTTTGCAGCGGCAGCAGCAGAAGCAGCAGCACGGGTCATACGAACCTGGCAAACTACAACGCTTGCGGGAGTGATCAACTCAAGACCCTCATAGCTGAGCTCAGCTACCTTGATTACCTTACCAAGACCGAGGTTGGTAACGTCGATGTTCAACACCTCGGGAATCTGACCGTAAGGAGCCTTAACCTTCAGCTTACGAACGCTTGCAGCCAACTTACCACCGGCCTTAACACCCTCAGCCAAACCATTCAGCTTGATGGGCACCTCCATTACGATGGGCTTGGTCTCGTTGATCTCGTAGAAGTCAACGTGCAGCACGTTGTCCTTTACGGGGTGGAACTGAATCTCGCGCATAACAGCCTTGCGAGCCACGCCGTCGATGTCAAGGTTCACACTGTAGATATGGGGTGAATAAATAAGGTTACGCAACTCGTCATTGCTGCATGCAAAGCTCTCTGCTACGGGCAGACCCTTCTCGTCACGCTTCTCACCATAGATGTTGCAGGGAACCATGTTCTGCTTGCGCAACTCGCGAGCAGCCTTCTTACCGCCAGCTACACGTGCGGTACCTTTTACGTCAATACTCTTCATTTTCTTTAATTTAATGTGTTACTCTAATTAAGTTTTCTCTTTGCTTAATTTGCCATCACACGGGGAGATGTGCTCAAAAGCGGGCGCAAAGTTACGAATTATTTTTCAAACACCGAAACTTTTTATTCAAAAAAAACGCTTTTAGGCATCAAAACAGCTATTATCATGCTCCAAGATGCACCCTACTTTGACTCGTTTGGCTTACGTCTTGCTTACGTGTTTTTACGTAAGCCAAACGTAGGCAGATTGAGTGAAACCTGAGTAAAACATGGAGGAACCCCATTACATTTAAAAAAAACGATAAACCGTCACACAGCCCAACTATGAACTGAGCGGAAACAGCACCGTGCAGCCCAACTATGAACTATGAACTAACAACTATGAACTGCAAGCGCAGCGAGCTAAAACTCCACGTCGATATGAATATCCTTATCGGCCGCAGGACGAGGTTCGGCTTTGCCTTGCTGCTCTTCCACAAAACTGATCGCTTCATTCAGCGCATCGAGCACCTTGTCGAAGTCTTCACGATAGAGAAACAGCTTGTGCTTCTCGAAAGTTACCTGTGGGTTATCCTCACTACCCGACACCAGTTTCTTACTCTCGGTCAGCGCAAGGTAATACTCACCATTACGACTCTCCTTCACATCTACATAGTAGATACGCTTTCCGGCTTTGACAGCACGCGAGAAAGGTATGTTGCCATCAAAACGGTCAATTTGTTTCTTTTCCTCTTCCATTGTCTTGCTCATTTGCATTTTTCGACCTCAAAATTGGGCATAAATTTTGAAATAACAAAAGAAAAAAAAGAAAAAGTGCTATTCTTTTATAAAAAATGTGTAATTTTGCCAGTCTTTTAGAGAAAAGAGAATATATGGTAAACAGAGAATTGATACGATTGAAGACAGTTCAGATTGTCTATTCCTACTATGTGAACGGTTCGGACAAGTTAGGAGAAAAGGGCATCAGCACCAGCGAGAAGGAACTGTTTTTCAGTCTTGACAAGGCTTACGAGCTGTATCACGGCATGCTGACATTGCTGCTCGAGATACGCCGTGTGGCCATTGAGGATTTTGAGCAGAAGAATCTGCGCAACCGTCAGTTAGGCAAGAATGAAGTAGTTGACAACCGTTTCGTCAACAACCGCCTTTTGCAAATCATTTCAGAGAACGAGCAATTACGCGAGTTTCGTGAGAAGAACAACCAGTTCTGGATTGAAGATGAAGCCATGGCTAAAAACATCTTCAACCAGTTCACCCAAACCGGGGATTACGAAACGTACCTTAAGGGTGAGGACAACTTCGAAAACGATGCAGAGGCCATACGCCGACTCTACCGTACCTGCATCTGCAACAACGATGAGGTCAGCGCTGCCCTTGAGGACAAGTGCATCTACTGGAATGACGACAAATACATCATCGACACGTTCATCCTGAAGACACTCCGTCTGTTCAAGGAGGATGCCAGCCCCAACATGCCTCTGCTGCCTCAGTACGAGCGCAACGAGGACAAGGAGTTTGCCCTGCAGCTCTTTCACTATGCCATTGAGAACGGCGAGTACTATCGCTCTCTCATCGAGCAGAATGCCGTAAACTGGGACATGCGCAGAATTGCCACCATGGACATCGTCATCGTACAGACAGGTCTGGCAGAAATCTGCTCCTTCCCTACCATACCCGTGGCTGTAAGTATCAACGAATACATCAACATCGCCAAGGTGTATAGTGCACAACGCAACTGGGGCTATGTCAACGCTACGCTCGACAAGATTGCCAAACAACTTCTGGAAGAAGGAAAAATAGACAAGAAATAAAAACCGTTTTGCAAACAAGCCGGCACATCTTCAGGGGGTCTCCCCTATCGTGTGAACGGCTGGGCAAGACACAAGAAAAGTAAACTTTAAATTTTTTACATACAATGACAACAATGACAATTATTCTGCAGGCTGCCGCTGGTCAACAGGGTGGCATGTCTTTCCTCATTATGATGGTAGCCATCTTTGCCATCATGTACTTCTTCATGATTCGTCCTCAGCAGAAAAAGCAGAAACAGCTGGCCAACTTCCAGAACACGGTAAGTGTAGGCACTGAGGTAGTTACCCAGGGCGGTATCTATGGCACCGTAAGAAAGATTGACGAGGTAAGCAACACCCTCTATATCGAGATTGCCAAAGATGTGCAGATTCGCGTTACCCGCAATGCCGTATATCCTGCTGCTGATGCTTCCAGCACCATCGCGGAGCAGAAGAAGTAATAGAAACACGCGACGGTAATGGAGAACGGCACCCAGGGTGAAAGGAAGAAAAAGAGGTTCTTAGGCAAACGCACCAAGGACATATTGATTTTCCTCTTCTTCGTACTGATATGCACGGTCTTTTGGTTCGTCCGCGAATTGGAAGAGACGTTCAGTCTTGAGGTAATTGTACCCGTACGGCTGAACGATGTGCCCGAAGGAGTCATCATCACCACCGATGTGCCCGAAGAACTGAAGCTTACCATCCACGACAAGGGTGTGGAACTTGTGCCGCTCATGATGCACAACCACACCGACACGTTGGAAATCAGCTTTAAGTCGTACGACAACCACGAGCCAACAGGGCATGGTGTGCTGCTGCTCTCGCAGTTGCAGGCCTCGCTCAAGCGACTCATCCCCTCGACCTCTGTCATCAGCAACATGTCACCCGACACCGTGTATTTCTATTATAATAGAGGTGTACATCGTCGCCTGCCTGTTCGCATGCTGGGAGTTGTCGAGGCAGAACCACAATACTGCATCTCAGAGCAACACTTTACGCCCGACAGCGTTGACATCTACGCCCCCGCATCGGTTCTCGACACGATGAAGACTGCCTATACGGAGCGACTCAACCTAACGGGAATGAGCAAGAGTAGCAGTCACAAAGTACGACTGAGAACCAGGCGAGGAATGCGTATCTTCCCTGATAGCGTGACACTCAGCACGGAGGTTGACATCTTGACACGTCAAACCGTGGAAGTTCCCATCACGGGAGTCAACTTCCCTGCCGACAAGATGTTGCGCACCTTCCCCTCTACCGTCAAGATTACCTATCTGGTAGCCGAACGCAAGGCGCATAGTATCGACCCATCCAACTTTGTGGTGGTAGTCACTTATGCCGACTTGATAGAGCATGACGAAAGTCGTTGCCGACCTCGACTAACCAACGTCCCCGAAGGGGTTAGCGGTGCACTCGTTGATCCCATAGAAGTGGATTATCTGCTTGAGACCGTGGTGACAGAAGAGCCTGATGCAAAAACGAAAAAGAAACCCACGAAACGCAAGAAGCGATGAGCGAACCAACATTGAAGGAAAGCCCCATGCACACGCTTGCCATCACGGGTGGAATAGGAAGCGGCAAAAGCTACGTTGCCACAATGCTCACAGAGTGCTACGGCATCCCTGTTTACAACTGTGACAAGGAAGCCAAACGACTCAACCACGAAAGTCCGGAGATTCGCAAGAAACTGAAGGAGCTCGTAGGATACGAGGTTTACAGCACCGAGGGTGAATTGCAGAAAAAGATTCTGGCAGACTATCTTTTCAAGAATGAAGAGAATGCGCAAAGAATCAACGCCATCACCCATCCGGCTGTAGCCAACGACTTCAAGCAATGGACTCTGCAAAGGCAGGCTGAAGGACATCGCATCGTAGCCATGGAGTGCGCCATCCTCTTTGAGAGTGGGTTTGACAGATTAGTCGATACCGTCGTAAACGTGTATGCTCCGACTTCCATCTGCATCGAGCGAGCCACCCAACGGGATGGAGTAGATGCAGAAGCCATCAAGAGACGCATAGCTATGCAGATGAACAACGAAGAGCGTAACCAACGATCGCAATTCACCATACTCAATGATGGAACAGAGTTGAAACAACAGCTCGATGCCATCATAAAGAAACTAAGTGATGGTGAAAAAATAAATTGGTACGATTTAACCTCAGATTTTTGAGATGCTTTTGCTTCATGAAGAGGGCGCGATGCGGGCATCGTAACCGATGAATGAAACAAAAACAGCCAAAAAGATGAGTTGTTACCATAAA
>JAZLKL010000153.1:0-26987 GCA_045597585.1 Bacteroidaceae bacterium
CATCTTTGAGGATGGGCAGGTAAGGCTGGCTTTCGATGTGGATGGCGAACTGGTTGGTCTTTTGGATCTTACTAATTTCCAGCCTCTTCATCGTAGGGCGGAGGTGGGTATCGTGATTCTCTCTGCCATGCGACATAGTGGATGGGGGAAGGAAGCCTTGAGACTTTTGGAGGACTATGCCCGTCGTATTCTCGGTTTGCATCAGCTCTATGCCATTGTGGCTTCAAGCAACATAGTGGCTCGCCGACTCTTTGCCTGTAGCAACTATGTGGAGGCTCAAAAACTGAAGGATTGGCTCTTCTCACCTTCGGGAGATGTGCAAGATGCTTGTCTATTTCAGTGTTTTCTGCGCTAATATATTTTTTTTAAGGTAATTATTTGCTGATTTTGGTAGTTATTAGTATCTTTGTACGATTAAACTAATATTCTACCACAATGCCAAAGATATCAGTACGAGGCCACGAGATGCCTGAGTCGCCTATCCGTAAGTTAGCCCCTTTAGCTTTTCAAGCGAAGGAGCGTGGCGTTCATGTATATCATCTTAACATCGGTCAGCCTGACCTTCCAACGCCTCAATCGGCCATTGATGCTATCCACAACATCGACCGCAAGATATTGGAATATAGTCCTTCGCAGGGCTATTTGAGTTATCGCAAGAAGTTGGTAGGCTATTATGCAAAGTATAACATCAACCTTGATGCTGACGATATCATTGTGACCAGCGGTGGTAGTGAGGCTGTGCTCTTCTCGTTTTTGGCGTGCCTGAACCCCGGTGACGAGATTATCGTGCCCGAGCCCGCCTATGCCAACTACATGGCTTTTGCCATCTCGGCAGGTGCGGTGATACGCACCATTGCCACTACGATAGAGGAAGGTTTCTCGCTGCCCAAGGTGGAGAAGTTTGAGGAGCTCATCAACGAGCGTACTCGTGCCATCCTGATCTGTAATCCCAACAATCCCACGGGCTATCTGTACACCCGTCGTGAGATGAACCAGATTCGTGACCTGGTGAAGAAGTACGACCTCTACCTCTTCTCGGACGAGGTATATCGTGAGTTCATCTATACCGGTTCGCCCTACATCTCTGCCTGCCATCTGGAGGACATCGAGAACAACGTGGTGCTCATCGACAGCGTGTCGAAGCGCTACTCGGAGTGTGGTATTCGCGTAGGTGCTCTCATCACCAAGAACAAGGAGGTGAGAAAGGCCGTGATGAAGTTCTGCCAGGCACGTCTGTCACCCCCATTGATAGGACAGATTGCTGCCGAGGCTTCGCTTGATGCTCCCGATGAATATGCTCGTGAGATCTATGACGAGTACGTGGAGCGCCGTAAGTGCCTGATAGATGGTCTGAATCGCATTCCCGGCGTGTATAGCCCCATCCCCATGGGTGCCTTCTATACGGTGGCCAAGTTGCCCGTGGATGACGCAGAGGCGTTCTGCGCCTGGTGCCTGAGCGAGTTCAACTACGAGGGTGAGACCGTGATGATGGCTCCTGCCGCAGGTTTCTATACAACCCCCGGAGCAGGTCGCGACCAGGTGCGTCTGGCATACGTGTTGAAGAAAGAGGACCTTACCCGCGCACTCTTCGTGCTTCGTAAGGCTCTTGAGGCTTATCCCGGACATACAATTACAAACTGATGAATCTTGCCTGGTACATGGCTCGCAGGCTGTATAGCCATGGGGGAGATGTGAAGCGCGTCTCCCGTCCTGCTATACGCATTGCTACTTTCGGCATTATGCTGGGAGTAGCCGTCATGATTATCTCTGTCTGTGTGGTGCTTGGTTTCAAGCGCGAGGTGCAGGACAAGGTGATGGGCATGGGCGGCCATATTCAGGTGCTGAACTATAACTACCAGCTTGACCTGGAGCAACACCCCATCGTGCTGGACGATGAAATGATGAGCACGCTACGTGACATCAAGGGTGTGGCGCATGTGCAACGGTTTTGCAACCAGGCGGGTATGCTGAAAACCGACGAGTCGTTTCAGGGTGTGGTACTGAAAGGCCTCGACAAGGACTATGACCTCTCTTTCCTCAAGGAGCACTTGGTGGAAGGAGAGGCTCATGCTTTTAGTGACTCTGCCAGTTCGCAGCGCATTGTCATCTCTCGCCTGCTGGCCAAGCAACTCAAGCTGACCGTGGGCAGCAAGGTGTATGCCTATTTCTTCGACGGCAACGTCAGGGCGCGCAGGTTTACCGTGAGTGCCATCTATGCCACGCACATGAATGAGTTCGACAAGTCGATAATATTCACCGACATGCACACCACGCGCAAGTTGTCGGGATATGCCAGTGACCAGTATTCGGGAGCCGAACTGACGGTTGCCCGCCTAGAGGACATTCCTCTCGTGGCAGGTCGTGTGGCAAGCTATCTGAAGAGTTCGCGCGACTATTATGGGGCACAGTACACTGCGCCCACCATTCGCGACCTCTATCCGGGCATCTTCTCATGGCTCACCTTGCTCGATACTAACATCTGGGTCATCCTGGGACTTATGATTGCGGTGGCTGCGTTTACCATGATCAGCGGTTTGCTCATCATCATACTGGAGCGTACGCAGTTCATTGGCATCATGAAGGCTCTTGGAGCTTCCAATGCCCGCCTTCGCCATCTGTTCCTGTATTTCTCTTCCTTTATTATACTAAAAGGTATCTTCTGGGGAAATGTGGCAGGCTTTGCGCTGGTGCTGGCACAGCAGGTGTGGGGATTTGCCCATCTTAATGCGGAAACGTATTATGTAGATACGGTACCGGTAGAGATGGATTGGCTCTTCCTGGTGCTGCTCAATGTAGGCACGTTGCTCATCTCGTTCCTGGTGCTTATACTGCCCAGCTATCTTGTGAGCCGCATCCATCCGGCCAAGAGCATCAGGTTTGAGTGAAAGGCACCTCTTGGTAGTGCGTAGTTCATAGTTATGAGTGCATAGTTGTGTGGCTTATGTCCACTTGCTTGGAATTGAATATTGAATATAAATTTAAATAGTAACGATATGAAAAGTATTAAGAATCTTTGCATGGGTTTTGCCATTGTGGGCATGAGTGTGACAAGTGTAAGTTGTGGTAGTGGTGGCAATATATTGGGTGACCTGCTGACCACGAGTGCATCTATTCTTGCTGGCGGTACGACCGAGACACTTGCTGGCTATACCGGTTCGTCATCTACCAAGTCGCAGTTGATTACCGCTGGTGCAACTGTTCTTACCCAGGTGGTGGGCAACATGCTGCAGGGTGCCGGTGAGGCTGGTGGTATTACCCAGCAATACACGGGTACCTATACCGGTCAGCTGCTTGTGTACAACAAGAGTGCCAAGCAATATGAGAATACTGGCAAGCTGGTGACAAAGAGCAATGCAACTACCACCCTCATCGTGGGCAGTACATCTACAGGCATCACCATGCCTACCATTACGGCCGGCGATGCTACCATGAGTCAGGTTACGCTCACCAACCTGGTGGCTACGAATGGTGTGTATGGCTTGAGCGAGCAGAGTACCGTCACCGAAGGTAAGCTGACCTACAAGAACCAGAGCTACGACCTGGCTAATGCGTACGTGGAACTGAAGTACGACAACAGTTCATGCGAGTATAGTGCAAGTATCTACTTCAACTATGATGAGAGTACTAAGCAGTATCTGCAGGCAATGAACGTCACTTTCAAGTAGTATTAGCGAATAGGATGTATAACTAAACCACTTATTTTTATGATTGACTTATTGCATATTCTAACGCTCATTGGTTCTGTCGCCATGCTGATGTATGGTATGAAGGTAATGAGTGAGGGCGTCCAGAAAATGGCCGGTGCCAAACTGCGCAACGTACTGGGTACCATGACCACCAACCGTTTCACAGGTTTGCTGACGGGTTCGTTTATCACCGCTGCCATTCAGTCATCTACCGCTACCACCGTCATGACGGTAAGTTTCGTGTCGGCCGGATTGCTGACCCTGGCGCAGGCCATCTCTGTAATCATGGGTGCCAATATCGGAACCACCTTCACGGCATGGATTATGGTGCTGGCAGGTAGTGGCTTCAATATGCGATATGTCATCTATTCCGCTATATTCGTATCTATCGTACTCATCTACAGTAAGAAGAATATCAACTTGGGTGAGTTTATCATGGGTTTGGCCTTGATGTTGCTGGGTTTGACCACCTTGAAGGACAATGCCGCCGAGATGCAGCTTGACAAGATCGAGTCGGTAAAGGACTTCTTCATATCAACCAGTCAATGGGGTTTTGGCAGCTACTTGCTGTATTTGTTGGTGGGTGGTTTGCTGACGTGCTGCGTGCAGTCGTCGGCTGCCATTATGGCCATCACCATGACACTCTGTTCAAGCGGTGTGCTCGACATTCACATGGGTATTGCTTTGGTAATGGGTGAGAATATCGGTACCACCATCACCTCGAACGTAGTGGCTTTGTCGGCCAGCACACAGGCTCGTCGTGCGGCTATGGCTCACTTGATATTCAACCTCTTCGGTGTGGTTTGGGTGCTCAGCATCTTTACCATCTTTGTTGATACCATCTGCGGTTTGGTGGGAGTGGATCCCTATGCCGACAGCATCGATGGCAATATGCTCTCGATGGTACTGGCAGCGTTCCATACCATGTTCAACGTGGCCAATGTGCTCATTCTCATATGGTTTGTCAAGCCTATGGAGCGAGTGGTTACCATGATCATTCCTGACAAGAAGAATGGAGAGGAAGAGGAAGGTCGTTTGCGCTTCATCTCGGGTGGTTTGATGAGCACTTCTGAGTTGAGCATCCTTGAGGCTCGCAAGGAGATCTTGCTCTTTGGGCAGCGTTGTGAGAAGATGTTCACCTTGGTGCGCGAGTTGCTGCACACCGAGAAGGATGAGGACTTCAACAAGCTGTTCAGTCGCATAGAGAAATACGAGAGCATCACCGACAATATGGAGATAGAGATTGCCAACTATCTCAACAAGGTGAGTGAGGGTAGATTGAGTGCCGAGTCAAAGGGTGCCATTCAACGCATGCTGCGTGAGGTTAGCGAGCTGGAAAGCATCGGCGACAGTTGCTTCAATCTGGGGCGTACGCTGAACCGCCGTCGCAACTATGCTAATGAGGACTTTACCGAGAAGCAGTATGAGCACATACACAATATGATGAGCCTGACGGGTAGTGCGCTGGAACAGATGAACAACGTCATTTCACGTGGCGAGCATCAATATGTGGATTTCAATATAAGTTATAACATCGAGCACGAAATAAATAACTATCGTACTCAACTTAAGAACCAGAACATGCTGGATATCAACAATAAGGTATATGACTACCAGATTGGTGTGTTCTATATCGACCTCATCTCTGAGTGTGAGAAGTTGGGTGACTATGTTATTAATGTGGTACAGGCAACACGCGAGAAGAAAGAAGCGTAGTTGGCAATTCGCAATGCATAATGCACAATTCAAAATGCATAATTGAATAGCCCTTCGGCCTTCACAATGATAATTTACAATTAGCTGGTGCAATGCACAATGATTAAACATAAAAAGAAAAAAGAAAAACCACGGTGGGTAGTGACAGAGGGTAAAGAACCCACTGAGATGGACTTAAAGATACTTGAGGCGCAGGCGCAGGGTAAACTGGTGCCACGGCCTAAGCTCATCAAAACGGCGGAGCAGATAGCCGGTATCCGCAAGGCTGGTGTGCTCAATACTGCCGTACTCGACTATGTGGCAGAACACATCAAGGAGGGTATGAATACCCTTGAGATAGATAAGATGGTGTATGAGTTCACCACAAAGCATGGAGGCATTCCTGCACCTCTCAATTACGAGGGCTTTCCGAACAGCTGTTGCACCAGTATCAACGATGTGGTGTGCCATGGTATCCCCTGTGATTGGGAAGTGCTGGAGGAAGGCGATATCATCAACGTGGATTGCACCACAATAGTGGATGGTTATTATGCTGACGCCAGTCGTATGTTTGTCATTGGCAAGGCGAGCGAAGAAGACCAGAAACTAGTGGACGTGGCCTGGGAGTGTCTGAAGATAGGTGAGAAGGTATGTGAGAAACCCTACGTCTTTGTGGGTGATCTGGGACACGAGATTGCCAAGCATGCCCATGCCAACGGATTCTCCGTGGTGCGCGACCTTTGTGGTCATGGGGTAGGGTGCAAGTTTCATGAAGAGCCCGACGTGGAGCATTATGGTGAACCAGGAACGGGTATGCTCTTGGTACCAGGCATGACATTCACCATAGAGCCAATGATCAACATGGGCGACTATGATGTGTGCGAGGATGAGGAAGACGAGACCGGTTGGATTGTTCTCACCGAGGATGGTCTGCCCAGTGCCCAGTGGGAGCATACGTATCTTATGACGGAAAATGGAGTGGAGATTTTGACGCATTGATAGTGATGGATAATATATATATATTAGGTATTGAGAGCAGTTGTGACGACACTTCGGCTGCAGTCATCAAGGACGGAATACTGTTGAGCAACGTGACAGCCTCGCAGGCGGTACACGAAGCTTATGGAGGCGTGGTGCCCGAGTTGGCAAGTCGTGCCCATCAACTTAATATCGTTCCTGTGGTGGATCAGGCTCTGAAGAAGGCTGGAGTGGAACGTGAACAGTTGTCGGCCATAGCCTTTACCCGTGGTCCGGGCTTGATGGGCTCGCTCCATGTGGGTGTCAGCTTTGCCAAGGGAATGGCAGCTTCGCTCGGCATTCCGATGGTGGACGTGAACCATCTGCACGGTCATGTGCTGGCTCATTTCGTCAAGGAAAGCGAAGATGACAACGACAAGCCAGAGTTTCCTTTCCTTTGTCTCCTGGTAAGTGGTGGCAATTCGCAGATAGTGCTGGTGCATTCGTACAAGGATATGGAAGTGATAGGTCAAACCATTGATGATGCAGCAGGCGAATGCATAGACAAGTGCAGCAAGGTGATGGGCATGGGCTATCCTGGTGGCCCTATCATCGATCGCTTGGCAAGACAGGGCAGTCCGGAGGCATATACCTTCTCTCGCCCCAATATCAAGGGCTATGACTACAGCTTCAGCGGACTCAAGACCTCTTTTCTGTACTCGTTGCGTGATTGGCTGAAGGAAGATCCCGATTTCATCGAGCACCATAAGGAAGACCTTGCCGCCTCGCTCGAACATACGGTGGTTGACATCCTGATGAAGAAACTCCGTCTGGCTGCCAAGGACTTGAAGATAAAACAAGTGGCCGTGGCTGGTGGTGTGTCGGCCAATACGGGATTGCGTAATGCCTTCCACGATTATGCCAAGCGATATGGTTGGAAAGTGTTTATACCCAAGTTCAGCTTTACCACCGACAATGCTGCGATGATTGCCATCACAGGTTACTACAAGTTCCTTGAGAAAGACTTTTGTCCGATGGAACTTCCTGCTTATAGCAGAGTGACCGTGTAGGACACTACGAGTAGGACAACGTGAAACGACATGATGGGATTTGTAATCCAAACTTGCTGAAGTGAAAAGATTACTTAACTGTCAAAAAGTGAGTGCAAAAAGTAGTATCTCTTCATTTATGAAACCCATGAGGCATAAAAATATTACTTTTTTCGCGGAAATGTTTGGTGGAGTGAAAAAATAGTTGTACCTTTGCATGCTGTTTGAAGGAAGTTATTTGAATAACTAAAGAAAGAAAAAGAGAGAAATGGCTAAGATTTGTCAAATTACCGGAAAGAAGGCCATGATTGGCTGTAATGTTTCCCACTCTAAAAGACACACCAAGCGTCACTTCGATGTTAACCTGTTTAGCAAGAAGTTCTACTATGTAGAGCAGGATTGCTGGATTTCATTGAGCATCTCCGCCAATGGTCTTCGTGTGATCAACAAGATGGGCCTCGACGCTGCTTTGAAGCAGGCTGTTGCTAAGGGCTACTGTGAATGGAAGAATATTAAAGTAATCGGCTAAATAGAGGAGAATATACGCTATGGCAAAAAAGGTTAAAGGCAACAGAATCCAGGTGATTCTGGAGTGCACCGAGATGAAGGAGAGTGGTCTGCCCGGCACATCACGCTACATCACAACAAAGAATAGAAAGAATACTCCTGAGCGTTTGGAACTGAAGAAGTACAATCCTATCCTCAAGAGAATGACCGTTCATAAGGAAATTAAATAATATAGAGAACTATGGCAAAGAAAACTGAGGCTACCTTGCAGACTGGCAAGACCGATGGCCGTTCCTATACAAAGGTAATCAAGATGGTAAAGAACCCTCAGACTGGTTCTTACTCATTCGACGAGCAGATGGTTCCCAACGAAGCCGTAAAGGATTTCTTCAAGAACTAATCGTAAGAAAGCAATTCCACTTTGTGGGTTAAACATAAGAAGAGGCATCGTTCTGGTGTCTCTTTTTGTGTATAGTTTGATATGATTTCTTACAGGTTATTTGTAGCTTTTTTGGAAAAAGATTTAGTGTGTTTTGTCATATTTGTCTTAAAGAGGCATTTTTTTGTGCTATTCATCGTGTTTTTTGAAAATCTTGTGTATCTTTGTAAACGAATTGTGATAATGCAGTAAATATGGGTTTATTTAGTTTTTTCAGCAAGAGTAAGAAGGAAACCCTTGATAAAGGGTTGGAGAAGACGAAACAGAGTTTCTTCTCGAAAATCACACGTGCTGTAGCCGGCAAATCGAAGGTGGATGAGGATGTTCTCGATAACCTTGAGGAGGTGTTGGTGACCAGTGATGTGGGTGTGGAAACCACACTCAACATCATTAAGCGCATTGAGGATCGTGTGGCTCGTGATAAGTATGTGGGTACAAACGAGCTTAACAACATCCTGCGTGATGAGATTTCTTCCTTGTTGACGGAGAATAACACCGAAGATACTGAAGGCTATGAAATACCTACGGGTAAAAAGCCCTATGTTATCATGGTAGTAGGTGTAAATGGAGTGGGTAAGACCACCACAATTGGTAAACTGGCTTACCAGTTCAAGAAAGCTGGCAAGAAAGTATATCTCGGTGCAGCTGATACATTCCGCGCGGCAGCCGTAGAGCAGATTGTCATCTGGGGCGAGCGTGTGGGTGTTCCTGTGGTCAAGCAGCAAATGGGCAGCGACCCTGCCAGTGTTGCTTTTGATACCTTGAGCAGCGCCGTGGCTAACAATGCCGACGTGGTGCTGATAGATACCGCTGGTCGTCTGCATAACAAGAAGGGACTTATGGACGAGCTGTCGAAGATTAAGCGTGTGATGCAGAAGGTTATCCCTGATGCTCCACATGATGTAATGCTTGTTCTTGACGGCAGTACCGGACAGAATGCCTTTGAACAGGCAAAGCAGTTTACCGAGGCCACACAGGTAAGCAGTATGGCTATTACCAAACTTGACGGTACTGCCAAGGGTGGTGTAGTGATTGGCATTAGTGACCAGTTTAAGATTCCTGTTCGCTACATCGGTTTGGGCGAAGGAATGGAAGACCTTCAGCCCTTTAACCGCAGAGAGTTCGTGAATTCTTTGTTTGGCGAAGGAAATTTTTAAGTAAGTAATGAAAAGAACAACGGTTGACATAATTACGCTTGGATGTTCGAAAAACCTTGTGGACTCTGAGCGTCTTATTGCACAACTTGAAGCGGCAGGCTTTGAGGTGACTCATGATGCTGATGATCCTTGTGGTGAGATTGCCGTGGTGAATACCTGTGGTTTCATTGGAGATGCTAAGGAAGAAAGCATCAATATGATTCTTCAGATGGGACAGCGTAAGGAACAGGGTGATTTGAAGCGCCTGTACGTGATGGGCTGTCTGTCGGAACGCTATTTAAAGGAGTTGACGGATGAAATTCCCGAAGTGGATCGTTTCTTTGGAAAGTTCGATTGGGCTTTGTTGGTGGAAGAAATTACAAAGAACGGACCCAAGATGGTGGAATATGAGCGCAAACTGACTACGCCCTCGCACTATGCTTATCTGAAGATTGCCGAAGGGTGCAATCGTAATTGTGCCTACTGTGCTATCCCCATCATTACAGGTAAACACCAGAGTCGTCCCATCGAAGAGATTGAGGAGGAGGTGCGGATGCTGGTTTCTCGTGGAGTCAAGGAGTTCCAGATAATTGCACAGGAACTGACATACTATGGTTTGGATCTCTACCATCGTCGTGCCATTGCCGAACTGGTTGAGCGGTTGGCAAAGATTCCTGGAGTAGAGTGGTTGCGCTTGCATTATGCTTATCCAACCGACTTCCCCATGGAGTTGCTGCGTGTAATGCGAGAGTACCCCAATGTGTGCCGTTATCTTGACATTGCCTTGCAACATATATCCGATACTGTGCTGGAGCGCATGCACCGACACATTACGGCAGAACAGACACGTACCTTGATAACTCAGTTGCGTAAGGAAGTACCTGGAATAGAGATTCGCACCACACTCATGGTGGGATTCCCTGGAGAGACCGAGCAGGAATTTGAAGAACTCGTTGAGTTCGTGAAATGGGCACGATTCGACCGTATGGGCGCTTTTGCTTATAGCGAAGAAGACGGTACATACGCTGGCGACAATTACGAGGACGATGTGGACGAGGAAACCAAACAGGTGCGTTTGAGCAAACTGATGCGTGTGCAGCAACGTATCTCGGCGGAGGTGCAAGAGAAGAAAATTGGTCAGACCATGCGCGTCATCATTGACAGGGTAGAGGGTGAGTATTATATAGGACGAACAGAGTTTGACTCTCCCGAAGTAGATCCTGAGGTGCTTATTAAAACCACGAGAAAAGTCGATGCAGATAAGGTGGAGGAACTGAATCTGCAAATAGGAAGTTTCTATGATGTGGAGATAGTGAGTGCTGATGACTTCGACCTGTATGGTGTGGTAGTTGAAAAATAAGGTGTGCATTTACAAATATGATTTGTGGATACAAAATGCGAACCGTAAGACGGGCCAGATGTAGAGTTTTCTACGTGGAATGGTTTCCTTACGGGACGTAAAATGGAAAAAACGATGAACAATAAGGAGTTTACTTCTGAATTATCGCGAAGGATTGACAGAAACGCGAAGGAGACCGCGGCTTTAATGACGGCCTTGGTCTCTGAAATTGCTGTACAGTTGGGGGATGAAAACCAGATCAATGTACAGGGATTTGGTGTTTTTGATGTTAAGAAGAAGATGGAACATATTACCGTTCATCCTTCCACGCGCCAGAAGATGCTCGTGCCTCCTAAGATGGAGATCAAGTTTAAGCCAAGTGCCACCATCAAAGATAAACTGAAGTAGAGTATGGACAGCAAAATATTATTGCAGGACTTAGCCAACGGTGTATGTCACCGTAGCGGACTTGCCAAGCGCGAAGGTGATAATTTCGTTCGTGCTTTCTTTGCTGTTATCGAGCAGTATTTGCAAGAAGATAAGATTGTTAAGATAAAAGGACTAGGTACCTTTAAAGTGATAGAGGTAAGCGGTCGTGACAGCATAAACGTAAATACAGGTGAGCGCTTTCATATCCAAGGACATTCCAAGATAACCTTTACTCCAGATTCTGCGTTACGTGATCACGTTAACCGTCCTTTTGCTGATTTTGAAACTATCATTTTGAACGATGGAGTTGACCTTGCAGAGATGGAATACGTAGAATCACAGGATGAGGATGAAAGCGAGGATGATGGTTCGAGTACGTTTATAGCTGACGACAATCTGCCAGTGGAAGTTGACAATGTGGATACTGTAGATTTTGCTTCGAAAGAAAGTGAGTCAGTAACAGCTGAGGTTCAGGAAGAAGAAGGAGAAACTGTTGAAGCCCAGACAGAAGATGGTGAGGAAGTGGCTGTTGGAGTTCAGACGGAAGATGGTGAGGAAGTAGCTGCTGAAGTTCAGACGGAGGGTAGTGAGCAGGAAATTGCAGAAGCTCAAATAGAAGGTGTTCCTTCCGATAAAAATGAAGTTCTTGGTGAAAATGTAGAAATAAGCGAAGGTGAGCCGGTTCCTGCTGTAGAAGATGTTGCTTCGGAAGATGAACTTTCTGTAGAAGAAAACGCTATTTTAGAAGGCGAGGAAGTTGCAGAAGGACAAACTTCTGAAGAAGAATCAGTTGTGGAGGAAGAACCTTCGGAAGATGAGGAGAAAGTTGCTGTAAAAGCAATTGACAACGAAAAACTTTCTGAGCCGTTGGAAGACAGCTCTCAAGAGGATGAACCATCGGAATTGCCTGACAGAAATGCGGACAGACGTACTTTGAAAATTGTGGCGAAGACGGTTCTTTTCATGCTGCTGTTGATGGTAAGTTATTGGTTGGGTTCAAGTCATTTGTTTGTGTGCAAGTGTGATAAAATATACGTTGGACCGCAACAGAAGACATCCACAGAAAAGACTACCGATAAACCTTCAAAATCCGCTGAAAAGCCAAAGCCTGCTACGACGTCAACTCCTGTAGAGAATGGTGGAGGAAACGCTGGTGCGAGTGCTCCACAAACAGGAGATGTCAAGGATTCGCTTGCAGAAGTATCTGTATCGGAAACGAAGCAGAAACGAGGAGGTGGAAAAAGAAGCAGTACTCCAGTGGAAACAGTTGTTCAAAGCGATAGCACAAAGCCTGTTATAGGCAATCCTAACGACTATCCTCAGGTGAAGTCTGGTGATTATGAAATCGTAGGCGTGAAGTGCGTCCATGTGCTGCAGTCGGGGGAAACCATCAGCAAACTTAGTCGCAAGTATCTGGGCGGTGTAGAGATGAACGTTTATATCATTAAACTGAATGATCTTAAGAGGCCTGACCTTGTGAAGGTAGGGCAGGAGTTCAAGATTCCTGAGCTTCGTAAGAAGTAGCTTTGGCGTTTATTCTGTGTCAAGAAATGTGCATGGATGTCATGTGTCGGAATAGCAGAAGGTGTGAAGCATGAATGAACCACGTTTTTTGTTTCACATCTTCTGCCTTTTTTGTGTTCAGAATCTTTGTCCAACACTATTGCTAATGCTTAATTTTTGTTTAGTTTTACATCTGAAAACTTAAAATGTTTTAAAAGAGTTTTAAGTTAACTTAAAAAGCGTTTGTTAATTGCATATACTCTTTGCAAAGTGATAGAAAAATTGTATCTTTGCATTGTTTTTAGGCTGCAATCCTTACGGAAGCCTTACATCTGAATTTTGAAAAGTAATCAAACAAAATATACTTATGGCAGAATCAATTGATATCCGTGAACTCAATGAAAGAATTGAGAGACAAAGTGCTTTTGTTACCAATTTGGTAACGGGTATGAATCAGGTAATCGTAGGTCAGAAACACCTTGTGGAGTCTCTGCTTATCGGTTTGCTTAGTGATGGACACGTGTTGCTGGAAGGTGTGCCCGGTTTGGCAAAAACCCTGGCCATTAGCACCCTGTCAAAACTTGTTGATGCTAAGTTCAGCCGTATTCAGTTTACTCCCGACCTTTTGCCTGCTGACGTAATTGGTACTATGATCTACAGTCAGAAGGATGAGAAATTCATTGTAGAGCAAGGTCCTATATTCGCTAACTTCGTATTGGCTGATGAGATTAACCGTGCTCCAGCTAAGGTGCAGAGTGCCTTGCTGGAGGCTATGCAGGAGCGCCAGGTGACCATCGGCAAGAGCACTTATCCTTTGAACAAGCCCTTCCTCGTAATGGCTACACAGAACCCTGTTGAGCAAGAAGGAACCTATCCCTTGCCTGAGGCTCAGGTTGACCGTTTCATGTTGAAGGTGATTATCGACTACCCTAAGTTGGAGGACGAGAAGCGCATCATCCGCAGTAACATCAGCGGTGAGATTAAAAAGGAGATTCGTCCCATTCTTTCTACTCAGGACATTCTGGATGCTCGTGAGGTTGTGCGTCAGGTTTATCTCGACGAGAAGATTGAACAGTACATTGCTGACATTGTGTTTGCTACCCGCTATCCCGAGAAGTATGGTTTGAAAGACATTAAGAACTACATTGAGTTTGGAGGTTCTCCTCGTGCGAGCATCAACCTTGCTCTTGCTTCACGTGCTTATGCTTTCATCAAGCGTCGCGGTTATGTCATTCCGGAGGATGTACGTGCTGTGGCTTATGACGTGTTGCGTCATCGTATTGGTCTCAGCTATGAGGCAGAAGCCAATAATGTGTTAAGCGAGGATATTATCAGCCAGATTATCAACAAGGTTGAAGTGCCCTAAAGAATAGCAGACTAATTATCTGTTTATTAGAGAATAATCTAAAGAGTTTCAATGGAAACATCTGAAATACTAAAGCGTGTACGCCAGATTGAGATAAAGACTCGTGGTCTTTCCAATAACATCTTTGCAGGCGAATATCATTCGGCCTTCAAGGGTCGTGGTATGGCTTTCAGCGAGGTCAGGGAGTATCAGTATGGCGACGATATTCGCGATATCGAGTGGAATGTGACGGCTCGTTTCAACAAGCCCTATATCAAGGTTTTTGAGGAGGAGCGTGAACTCACCGTGATGCTTTTGGTAGATGTAAGTGGTAGCTTGAATTTCGGTACGCAGGTTCAGATGAAACGTGATATGTTGGTGGAGATTGCCTCTACGCTTGCTTTCAGCGCCATTCAGAACAACGATAAAATTGGTGTGGTGTTCTTCAGCGATCGCATCGAGAAATTCATTCCTCCAAAGAAAGGTCGTAAGCATATCCTGTTTATCATTCGTGAGTTGCTCGATTTTAAACCCGAGAGTCAGCGCACTGATGTTGGACAAGCAGTGGAGTATCTCACTCGTGTCATCAAGCGTCGTTGCACAGCTTTCGTGCTGAGCGATTTCATGGACAACAAGGATTTCTGTACTCCTCTTACCGTGGCAAACCGCAAGCATGATGTTGTAGCTATCCAAGTCTATGACTGTCGTATCGCTGAATTACCAAATATTGGACTTATCAAGGTGAGAGATGCGGAGACGGGCTTTGAAAGATACCTCGACACCAGTAACAAGCAGGTACGACAGGCTCAGGCTCAGTGGTGGAAGGATCGTCAGGATTACTTGCGTAACACCTTCACCCGTTGTAATGTTGATTCTGTCAGTGTACGCACCGACCAAGATTACGTTCAGGCTTTGATGAACTTGTTTGCACAAAGAAGTTGATTATTATATTTGACAACTGATGAAGATTAAAAATATCATTCTGCTGATGGCATGTGTCTTGTGTTCACTTATGGCAAAGGCACAAGGCACGGTGGATATAAAGATTGATTCATTGCAATTGCTGATTGGACAGCAAACAGGTATTACGCTCGATGTAACCTGTAATGCCAACCAGAATGTAGTGTTTCCCCCATTAAGTGATCGCAGTATGCTCACCAAGGGGGTTGAAGTCGTCAAGGTTTGTCCTACTGACACCCAGATGCTCAATGAAGGTAAGCGCATGCAACTTACGCAACGCTACATCATCACTTCATTTGATTCTGCCTTGTACTATCTTCCTCCTATGGATGTTATCATTGACACTACACACTACAAGTCAAAGGCTTTGGCTTTGCGTGTGTTTACTGTGCTTGTTGATACCGTCCATGTAGATAAACTGCTCCACCTTGTAAATGATGGATCGGGTAAACTGGTTGACTATCATGAAGCTGTTAAGGATATAGAGGACGCTCCATTCTCATGGGATGACTGGGCAAATGTGGTTTATGGCTCTTTGCTTGTCATTCTTTTGATGGTACTTACCTTTGTGATGCTTGTTTGGCTAAAACAAGGTAATCCTATTATCCGTATTATTCGTCACAAAGCCAAGTTGCCTCCTCATCAGGTGGCTATGAAGGAGATTGAACGCATTAAGGAAGAGAAGACCTGGGCATCGGAAGATAGCAAGGAGTATTATACACAACTAACTGATACATTGCGAAACTACATCCAGGAGCGTTATGGATTCCGTGCTATGGATATGACTTCTTCTGAGATTATTGATCGACTGATGCAAGAGAATGATGAAGAGGCTCTTGCCGAATTGCGACAGTTGTTTGAAACGGCCGACTTGGTTAAGTTTGCAAAGTATAGCACCTTGGTGAATGAAAATGATGCTAATCTGGTGACTGCGGTCAATTACATTAACCAGACGAAACAAGAGGTTGATCCAAATGCCAAGGCAGAGGAACCTACCTATACTCCCGAGGAGATGCGCAGTATCGGAATGAAATGGACACTGCGTGTTCTCATCGCATTGTGCTCATGTGCCATCATAGTCATTGTTGTGCTCATCATCATTCGTTTGGTGGATTTGTTAGGTTAATACAATGTAGCTAAATTCTGTAAATTATGACATTTGTTAATCCTCTATATTTCTTGTTGCTCATCCTGATTGTGCCCTATGTGGTGTGGTACATTATCAAGCATAAGCGCATAGATCCTGTTTTGCAAGTAAGCAGTACTGCTGCTTTCCGTCATTATCATCATACGTGGAAAGAGTATCTCGTTCATGCTCCATTCGTGCTTCGCATTGTTTGCTTTGTGGCTGCGGTCATAGCCTTAGCACGTCCCCAGAGTATCGGTGAGTGGAGTGAGAAAAACATAGAAGGTATCGACATCATGCTTTGTATGGACGTAAGTACCAGTATGTTGGCCGAAGACCTGAAGCCCAACCGTATCGAGGCAGCTAAGGAAGTGGCTATCGAGTTCATCAATGGTCGTTCCAATGATAATATAGGTTTGACTATTTTTGCCGGTGAGTCGTACACCCAGTGCCCCATGACTACCGATCATACAGTGCTGCTTAATCTTTTGAATAAGATGGAGTGCGATATGGCTGAGACAGGATTGATTGAGGACGGTACTGCGATTGGTATGGGTATTGCCAATGCCGTAAGCAGACTCAAAACGAGCAAGGCAAAGAGTAAGGTGGTTATTATGCTTACCGATGGTTCGAATAACCGTGGTGAGATTTCCCCATTTACTGCTGCCGACATTGCCAAGAGTTTTGATGTAAGAGTGTACACCATTGGCGTAGGCACCAACGGAACAGCTCGCTACCCCATGAAGGTGGCTGGCTATACTCAATACATTAACGTACCTGTTGAGATTGATACCAAGACGCTGAAGCACATTGCCAATATTACCGATGGCTTGTTCTTCCGTGCTACCGACAACAAGAGTTTGCATGAGGTTTACCAAGAGATTGATAAGCTTGAGAAGACGAAAATGCAAGTCAATAAATTTGACACGCATAGTGAGGAGTTTTTACCTTTCTTGCTGATTGCTGTCATTGCTCTTGCGCTTGAGTTGTTGTTGCGATCTACCATTTTGAATAAGTTACCATAAGAAAGTAGTGCAGAATAAAATAATAGTTAAAAGGTCGATGTAAATATAGAAGCCCATTCTTAATTGTTCTTTATCTGTTCTTAATAATAATAGTTGAAATTATGTTTCGTTTTGCAAATCCTATATTTCTATACATTCTCGCTGGTTTAGTTCTTCTTTACAGCATTTTGTATGTATGGGCGCTTTTCCGTCGAAAGAAGCGTATAGCTCGTTATGGTAATCCTGAGTTGGTTAAGCAGTTGCTTATCGATGTGAGTTCATTGCGTCCAAATCTCAAGTTTGGACTTTGCATGGCTGGTTTTGCCTTGTTGATGGTAGCATTGGCTCGCCCGCAGAATGGTACTAAGCAGAGTGAACGTGATCGCTATGGTATTGAAGCCATGGTTGCACTCGATGTGAGCAACTCTATGCTGGCACAAGATGTGCATCCATGTCGTTTGGATAAGTCAAAGCGATTGGTATCCAATATGATGACAGAAATGGTGGATAATCAGATGGGTATGGTTATCTTTGCAGGTGAGGCTTTTATCCAGTTGCCTATTACAAGTGATTTTGTAAGTGCTAAGATGTTCCTTGACCAAATCAACCCTTCTATGATTACTTTGCAAGGAACCGACATAGCTCGTGCCATCGAACTTTCCATGCGCAGTTTTACGCAGCGTGATGGTGTAAATAGAGCGATCTTTGTCATTACAGACGGCGAGGATAACGAAGGTGGAGCCATTGAGGCAGCCAAACATGCGGCAGAGCAAGGTGTACACGTTTTCGTGTTGGGCGTAGGAAGTCCCCAGGGAGCTAAGATACCCATTCCAGGTAGTACTCAGTATATGATTGATGAACGTGGTGAGTATGTGCAGAGTAAGCTTAATGAACAAATGTGTAAAGAGATTGCACAAGCAGGTAAAGGTGCATACATCTATGTAGATAACAGTAGTTCTGCACAAGATGCTTTGAATAAAGAAATTGATAAATTAGCAAAGACCAAGCTTGAGGCATCTGTGTATAGCGAGTATAATGAGAAATATCAGATTTTCCTTTTGTTTGGATTGATACTCCTCATTGTCGATGTGCTCATTCTCTCACGTGAGAATCATCTCTTCAAGCACATACATCTGTTTAAGGATAAGGCATCGGTGATAGTCGTTACTTTCTCTTTGCTTGCCGTTTCTTGTTCGCAGAACAGTGAGCGTGATTACATTCGTCGAGGCAATCGTTTCTATCGTCAGGCAAAATCTGATACTACAGCTCTTAGTAACTCTCTGACAGAGTATCAAAAGGCATTGGCCATTGATTCTACCTCTTCGCGTGCGTTATATAATGAAGGTAGTGCATACATGATGCTTGGAAATGACAGTATGTCGCTCGAAGCTCTCAAGAAAGCAAGTCAGATTGAGCAGAATCCTATGCGAAAAGCTAAAATCTGCCACAATATGGGAGTCGTATTGCAAGGTAATAAACAATATGGACCTGCCATCGAAGCATACAAGGAATCACTTCGAAACAATCCTGAGGACAATGAAACTCGTTATAATTTGGCACTCTGTCAGTATCTGAATAAGAATGACGAGAATAACGACCAGAATAATGGTGGAGGTGACGGGGACGGTCAGGATAATAAGGATGACCAGAAGAAGGATGAAAATGGTGAAAACCAACAGCAGAATCAAGATCAGCAGAATCAAGACCAAAACCAGGATCAGAATAAACAGAACCAACAGAACCAACAGAATCAACAAAATAAGCAGCAGCAGCAACAACAACCCAAGCAGAATGAACTTAGCAAGGAAGCTGCAGAACAAATGCTGAATGCGGCTATGCAGAATGAGCGTCAAACTCAGGATCGTCTTAATCGCTATAACCAGCGTAAAGAGGAACAAGAGCAGCAACAGAATGCAGGTCCCAGACGCTTGCAGAAGAATTGGTAATGTTATTAGTAAGCGGCTTGCTATTCATAATCCTTTTTTGATAATAGATGTTAAGATGAGTTAGTAGATTGATTCAAGCTCAAACTCAGAAGATAGTAATGACATGACGGCGTACTTATGTTAAACTTTAAATATTGTAAACCACAATTATCGATAATAATTATGAAACGTATTTTGCTCTGTTTGCTTGTCGTCTTGAGCACGACACCCATCTGGGCGCAGAAACTTACTTTGCAGGCACCCTCGCAAGCTGAAGAGGGACGTCGCATCAGGGTTTCGTACACTCTGGATAATAATGATTTTGATCGCATCCAGTTGGATGGAGATTTCGATGGCTTTGACCTGCTTTTTGGTCCTAGTATCAGCACGAGTAGCAGTATCAGTATCATCAATGGTCGTACGACTCAAAGTAGCAGTACGACGTTTACTTATACGTTGTCCCCCAAAAAGGCAGGCACTTATACTTTGCCCTCTGCCTCACTAAACAGTGGCGGTAAGAAGGTCAAGAGCAATACGGCCAAGATAGAAGTGCTGCCTGGAAGTTCGGGTTCCTCACAAGGACAGCAGGGTAGGGGAAACGGTAATCAAGGTGGTTATGGTTCACAGCAAAGTGCTGGAAGTGTAGGTCGTATGCATACACCTACCAGCGACGAACATATTGGAGCAAAAGATTTATATTTTGCGGTTACTGCCAGCAAGAAGCGTGTGTATGAACAGGAAGCTATCCTGTTGACGTATAAGCTCTACTCCTTGATTACAGTTGAACAGTTAGCTGGTGAGATGCCACAATTGGATGGTTTTCATGTTCAGGAGATTGAGTTGCCCCAGCAGAAGAGCTTTACTTGGGAGAACGTAGGAGGTAAGAACTATGGTACTGTGGTTTGGAAGCAATATGTGCTTTTCCCTCAGCGTACGGGTAAACTTACCATTCCTGGCATCGACTATGAAGCAGATGTGGTGACACAAGATAGAAATGTCGATCCCTTCGATGCCTTCTTTGGTGGAGGTAGCATCATGCAGCGTGTCAAGAAGAGTGTGCGTGCTCCGGCTGTCGAGATTCAGGTGGATCCCTTGCCAGCTAAACCTGAGAATTTCAGTGGTGCTGTGGGTAAAGGTTTCTCTATTAGTGCTAAGCTGACTCCTGAACAGATTGATGCTAACGATGCAACTACGCTTACTTTGACAGTCAATGGCACCGGTAACATTAAGCTTATCAATGCGCCTGTTGTGCAGTGGCCAAAGGATTTCGAGCAATACGATCCCAAGACCACTCAGGCCACCAAACTTACCACCAGCGGTACGAGTGGTAAAGTTACCTATGAATATGTGGCTGTACCTCATCATGGCGGCAAGTACACTATCCCTGCGGTGGAATTCTGCTATTTCGATACTGAGAGCAACCAGTATAAGACGTTGAAGACAGACGAGTTTACGTTGGGTGTGGCAAAGGGTGTTGAGACAGCTCATACTGCTGTTCAACAAGAGGAACTCAAAGAGTTGGCCAATGATATCCGTTATATTAAACAAGGTGAAGTTACCCTCAAGCAACCTGGTGACAGTATGTTTGGCAGCCTTGTTCATTGGGCATCCTATCTTGTTGCCTTGCTGTTGTTTGGCATAGCTGTGGTTGTATTCCGTCATTTTGCCAAGGCCAATGCAGACTTCGTAGGTAAGCGTGGTCGTAAGGCAGGTAAAGCGGCAGCCAAGCGCCTTCGCAATGCCTCTAAGTTGCTTGATGCAGGTAAGGCAGAGCCTTTCTATGACGAGGTAATGCGTGCATTGTGGGGATATGTGAGCGATAAGCTTTCTCTTCCATTGACCGAGCTCAACAAGGATAATGTTAGTGAGATTCTTTTGCAGCGTGGTGCTGATGAGGAATCAGTCAACAAGTTCCTGCATCTGTTGAATGAATGTGAGTTTGCCCGTTTTGCACCTGGCGATCCTGCAACGACTATGGGACATCTCTTCAGCGATGCCACGGAGGTGATTACTCAGCTCGATGAGAAGATACGATAAACAAACAGACGTTAAAGCGTTTGTTGAATGTTCAAATAATTAACAAGTAATAAAGATGAAAAATCTTATTCTTTATATTTTATGCTCTTTGTTCTCCCTCTCTGTCAATGCAGAAGATGACGTGCAAGCCTTGAAAGCAAAAGCCGATAAGGCATATTCGCTTGAGAGATACGAAGAAGCTATCCCTATTTACAAGGAAATCATCCAGGATGGTGAAAGTGCTGATGTGTACTATAACCTTGGTAATTGCTATTATCGTCTTGATGACATTGCCCAATCCATTTTGTGGTATGAACGTGCTTACCTCCTGAATCCTGGTGATGCCGACTTACGTGTAAACCTTCAGTTGGCGCGAAGCAAGACGGTCGATAAGATTGTACCAGAGGAAGAACTTTTCTTTGTTCGCTGGTATCACTCTTTGCTTAATATGATGAGCGTGAATACCTGGATTTGGACGGGTATTATCTTCTTTGTGTTCATGCTGGTTTGTTTGCTTCTCTATTTCTTCGGACAGCGTATGGCTCTTCGTAAGAGTGGATTCTATTGTGCCATCCTACTACTTGTTTTTGTGGTGATGAGTAATATGTTTGCCATCCAACAACGCAGTCGCCAGCAGAATCGTGATGGCGCGGTAGTTATTGAGAGTGCCGTGGCGGTTAAGAGTACGCCGGCAGATGCTGGTACAGATTTGTTCCTTCTTCATGCTGGAACGTCTATGACGATTATTGACCAGAGTATGCAGGATTGGTATCAGATTCGTCTCTCTGATGGCAAGGAAGGTTGGATTCCTGCTAAGGCAATTGAAGTAATTTGATTCACCCATTATTTTTGTCAGGTTATGCTCGAAACGCTCATTCATCTTGATCAGAAGTTGCTTCTTTCCTTGAACGGTAGTGAATCTGTTTTTTGGGATGGAGTATGGATGGCCATTACCACGGTGGGCACATGGATAGCCTTTTATCTGGCTATAATCATCGTTTTGGCTCGCAGTTTCGATGTGCGTCATCTGTTTCTTATCATCTTCATGGTTGGCATTGCCATCTTGTTGGCTGATCAGGGTGCCAGCGGCATTTGCAAGCCTTTGGTACATCGTTTCCGCCCTACCCACGAACCTGCACTTGAAGGACTTGTTGATGTGGTGGATGGGTATCGTGGTGGCCTTTATGGTTTCTTTTCTTCCCATGCTGCCAATGGTTTCGCAATATGTACATTCATCTCATTAATTATCCGTTACAGATGGGTTACTTTTACCATGATTCTCTATGCCTCTTTGAGTAGTTTCTCGCGTATCTATCTTGGTGTGCATTATCCTGGCGACATTCTTTGTGGCACTATCTGGGGTGTAATTTGCGGATTCTTTATGTACAGATTATATTTGCATGTATGTTCCAGAATGTCAGAGTCAAGAAAATATTTTAGTGCGGCATATTCCTCCTCGGGTATTCTGAAAGATGATGCACATCTTGTGCCTCTTTGTTATGCTGCTACGTTGTTGTTTGTTTTTATTTATGCACTCTTCTATTCTGTTAATCATTGATACCTTATGGCTTTCTCATTCTGACTTAACCATGAAATCTATGAAAAACATGCTAGCATAAGAGGTAATATCCGCTTATGTGTACATTCTATGTCAAAAAATGAATGACTATTCTTGTTTTTTTTGTAACTTTGCACAGAAAACAATAATAAAGCATAAATATGTTTAGAACTAAAACAAATGGTGAGTTGCGTCTTAGTGATGCAGGCACTACCGTTACGTTGGCCGGATGGGTGCAGCGTACCCGTAAATTTGGAGGTATGACCTTCGTTGACCTCCGCGATCGTTATGGCATTACTCAGTTGGTGTTCAATGATGAATATGATGCTCAGCTCTGCGAGCAGGCCAATCGTCTGGGACGTGAGTGGGTTATTCAAGTCACAGGTGAGGTAAGCGAACGTAGTAATAAAAATCCAAACATCCCCACGGGTGACATTGAGATTTTGGTTAAGACACTCAACGTGCTGAACGAGAGTCTTACTCCTCCCTTCACCATCGAGGATCAGAGTGATGGCGGTGATGATCTCCGCATGAAGTATCGTTATCTTGACATTCGTCGTAACCCCGTTCGCAGTAATCTTCAGTTGCGTCATAAGTTTGCATTCGAGGTTCGTCGTTACCTTGATGAGCAAGGTTTCTTGGAGATTGAGACACCAATCCTCGTAAACAGCACTCCTGAGGGTGCGCGCGATTTCGTCGTTCCCTCACGTATGAACCCCGGCCAGTTCTATGCACTTCCCCAAAGCCCTCAAACCCTGAAGCAGCTTTGCATGGTTGCTGGCATCGACCGTTATTTCCAGATCTGTAAGTGCTTCCGTGACGAGGACCTTCGTGCCGACCGTCAGCCTGAGTTTACTCAGATTGACTGTGAAATGTCGTTTGTTGAACAAGAGGATATCTTGCAGATGTTCGAGGGCATGAGTCGCCACCTCTTCAAGACAATTCTTAATATTGACATTCCTTCACTTCCCCGTATGACATGGGCCGATGCCATGAAGTATTATGGTAGCGACAAACCTGATACTCGTTTCGGTATGAAGTTTGTTGAGCTCAAGAATCAGCAGCCCGATAATGCTTCTCGCGAATTGGTTGAAAGCATTTTCCCTGAAGGATTCAGTGTGTTCGATTCTGCTACTTATGTGGGAGGTATTTGCTGCGAAGGTCAGGCAGTACTTACTCGCAAACAGCTCGATCAGTTGACTGAGTTCGTTAAGCGTCCTCAGATTGGTGCCAAGGGTCTTGTGTATGCTCGCGTACAGGAGGATGGCAGCGTCAAGAGTAGCGTTGACAAGTTCTATGATCAGGATGCTCTTCAGGTGCTCAAGCAAAAGATGGAGGCAAAGCCCGGTGACCTTATTCTCATCCTTTCGGGTGATGATGCTATGAAGGTGCGCAAGCAGTTGTGCGAGTTGCGTCTTGAGATGGGTAGCCAGATGGGATTGCGTGACAAGAATAAGTTCTCATGTCTTTGGGTCATCGACTTCCCCATGTACGAATGGAGCGATGAGGAGCAGCGACTCATGGCCATGCATCATCCTTTCACCTCGCCCAAGCCCGAGGATATTCCTTTGCTCGATACCGATCCTGCCAGCGTACGTGCCAATGCCTACGACATGGTCATCAATGGTGTTGAAGTGGGTGGTGGTAGCATCCGTATTCATGATGCAAAACTTCAGCAGAAGATTTTCGAGATTCTTGGTTTCACTCCCGAGCAGGCACAGCTTAAGTTTGGCTTCTTGATGAACGCCTTCAAGTTTGGTGCACCTCCTCATGGTGGCTTGGCTTATGGTCTTGATCGTTTCGTAAGCCTTTTTGCAGGGTTGGACAGCATCCGCGATTGTATTGCATTCCCCAAGAACAACAGTGGTCGCGATGTTATGCTCGATGCTCCAGGCTACCTTGATCAGTCACAGCTCGATGAGTTGCAACTGAAGGTTGATTTTCGCGAGGAATAAACAATATTTCATGACACAGGTTTCATAGATTCGACAGGCGTTCTGAGTTGCGTGCAGTAGCTGCTTCAATCTGTGAAATCTGTGTCCAACATTTAAGAATATCTTATACCATGCTTTGTCAAGATAAGTTTCTTGAGATTTATAAGCGTGTACCCGAACGCTTGGCGTTTTGTCCCTATCGTATATGCCCCATCGGAGCGCATAGCGATCACAATCTGGGTAAAATCACTGGCCTTGCCATTGATAAAGGCATTCATATTGCCTACAATATCAAGCATAATGGTGTTGTTGAACTCTGTTCTCTGCAATTTGGCAAGCGTGCCCAGTGGCATGTGCGCGAAGTACCTAAGTATAAACAAGACGATTGGGCCGACTATTTGCGTGGCGCAACGCTTAAGCTGGCCGAGAAGTATCCTTTGCATAATGGCTTGTGTGGTGTCATTGAAGGCTCATTGCCTATTGGCGGTTTAAGCAGTTCTGCTGCCGTCGTGCTGGTTTTTCTTAAGGCACTCTGCGATGTCAACGATGTGCACCCTGACCCTCTTGAACTGATTATGATGAGTGTGGGGGCAGAGAATGATTACGTAGGTGTCAATAGTGGTAAGCTCGATCAGAGTTGTGAAATGTACTCTCGTGCCAATCACTTGCTCTATCTTGACACCAGCAACGACCAGTACGAACTTATTCCTACCAGCCCTTTCATGAAGCCTTATAAGATTGCCATCTTCTTTAGTGGTGTGGAACGCACTTTGGCTGGTAGCAAGTTTAATATGCGCGTTGATGAGTGTCGTTCGGCTGCCTACGCCCTGGCTGCTTTTGCAGGCATGGAGTATGGCAAGTTCAACGAGACAAACATGCGCGACATTCCCCGAAGTGTGTACGATGAGTTTCGTGAGCGCTTGCCCAAGAACTGGCAACTGCGTGCCGACCATTGGTTTACCGAGTTCGACCGTGTGCAACAGGGGGCTGAAGCATGGCGTCGTGGTGACATCGAGGAGTATGGCCGTTTGAGTTTTGAGAGTGGACGTAGTAGCATCTATAATTGGGAAACGGGTTCGCCCGAGCTCAAGACGCTCTATGACATTATGACTCATACCGAGGGCATCTATGGTGGACGTTTTAGTGGTGCTGGTTTCAAGGGGTGCTGTATGGCGCTTATCAATCCGGAGTATGCCGATGCTATCCGGCAAAAGGTGGGCGAGGAGTATCTGCATGCTTTCCCTGCCCTTCAGGGCAAATACTCTGTGCATATTTGCGACAGCGCCGATGGTTTAATGTATCAGTAAGTGATCAGAATTAGGTTTATATTAGATTGTGCTGCATTTGGATGTAGGTTTGAATCTCATTGGAAGGAGTGTGGCGGGCTACATGACTGAGAATGAGAGTCAAAGATAGTACAAGGTAATACCAGGGGCATTTGCTTTGCCATTATAAAAATAATTTTGATCACTTACTTAGTTAATTATTATTTCAAAACAACAATGAAGTGCTTAATACTTGCGGCTGGCTATGCCACCCGTCTTTATCCTCTTACAGAGAATTTCCCCAAACCTTTGCTGAAGGTGGGCGACAAAACCATTCTTGACTGGCTTATCGATGACATCGATGGGGCAGGACTTGTTGATGAGTTTGTAGTCATCTCCAATCATCGTTTTGCTCATTTCTTTGAGGAGTGGGGTAGTGCAAAGTCTCAGAAGATAACCGTTGTCGATGACGGCACGTCAACCAATGAGAGTCGTTTGGGTGCTGTTTGCGACATTCAGTTTGCCATCGATCAGCTTCACATCGATGATGACATGCTTGTCATTGCCGGCGACAACGTGCTTGATTTTAGCTTACAGCGTTTTGTACATTATGCTGTAGAGAAGCAGAGCAGTTGCATCATGCGATACTTCGAGGCACGTCCCGAACGCTTGGTGAAATGTGGTGTGGTTACCATTGATGACAATGACAAGATTCTCGATATGGAAGAGAAGCCGGCACAACCCAAATCCAATTGGTGCTGTCCTCCCTTCTATTACTATACCCGTCAGGATGCCCGTTTGGTAAAGCAAGGCATTGCCTCTGGATGTGGTACGGATGCTCCCGGCAGCTACATTGCCTGGCTCTGCACCCAGACACCCGTTCATGCAATGGAGATGCCTGGCAAACGCTACGATATCGGCAATTTGCAGAGTTATGAGGAGGTGCAGCACACCTATCAAGGCATAACGAATTAAAGACCTATGGGTCATTTTGCGTGGTGAAACATGCCGCAAACCCTTGTAAATACTGGTGTTTTAAGAGATTCAAAACTTTCAGCAGTCAGTTATGGGTTTTTCTTGGCATAAAAGAAAGCTCTTAGCATGTTGATAATCA
>JAZLKL010000154.1:0-5886 GCA_045597585.1 Bacteroidaceae bacterium
ACAAATAAGCGCTCTGGTTAATTGCTGGTAAAGCTGCTTGTTTAGTAACTTTTTAGACTTTACAAACTACTAGAGGTTTTTTTCGCTTTCCAAGAGCTAAAACAAAGATAAAACTCTGTTGAAACTCCGCTAAGGGTCTGCTATAGGTCTGCTACAGGTCTGCAAATCCTCTGCTATAGGTCTGCTATTTCTCTGCTATTTGTCTGCTATTTAGCAGAGGATTAGCAGAGGATTAGCAGAGGATTAGCAGAGGATTAGCAGAGGATTAGCAGAGGATTGGCAGAGGATTGGCAGAGGTGCATAAGTTTTTAAAAAACACAGAAACGCAAAGACACACCACCTATTTACTATTTACGGATTTACTATTTACTATTTATTTGTCGATTTAGTTATTTGTTGATTTGTTCTCCGTCCCGATGAAAATCATACAATAGCTAAATAACTCAATAAATCGTAGATCGTAAATCGCAAATTCGTAAATAACTACGCATTGTGTCGCGCAGCCAATTCTTCTTTCTTAATTCTTAACTATTAACTATGAACTATGAACTACGCACTTATCTCACCGGTGTGATGGTGATGGTGCGCTCGTAGCCCATGGGATAGGCACGATAGGCATCAAAGATGCCGCGAGCCGTGCAGCCCACACCACTGGTGGCATAGTCGAGGTTGACCGTTATGTTACCACTGCGCTGAAGCTGGTACTGATAGACACTCTTGGTGAGGTTGTCGGTGGTGAAGGGATAGGCGTTGAAAGCAAAAGGTTCGTTGACGCGGAACTGAAGACCCTTGCCACTGGCATCGGTGAAGCGTACCCAACGGTTGTCGGTGCGCAGTCCGTAGTCCTGGGGGATGAGGTAAGGCTCATACATCGAGTCCACGCTCTCCTTGTAGATACCCATGCGATAGCCCGTCTTGCGATCGGGATAGGATGCCTGAGGACCACGGCCATACCACTCCACCTGACTAAGCGTGCCACCCAGCGAGAGGGTAACGCCTACTCGGGGCAACCAGGCAGGCATCTCGCCCTGAGGATTGATGAGGTGATGCACGGTGATGGTGCCATCGGCATCGATGCGGTAGCTGTACACGCTCTCCATACCCACGTTGGTGCGACCGAAGATGTAGGCGTCAAGCTGCTGCTCGCGGGCAGAGCCGAAAAGAGCCAGCTCGCGCACATCGACATAGACGGAGCCGTCCACCTGGCGAGCACTGATGGTCAGGGGCTTGAAGCCTACCCTGTCGAGACCTGCCGAATAGTACATGGCTGCCAGCACGTTGCTGTGGCCGATACCGCCATAGCCGCTCTTGTTGCCCTGCATGGCTGCACGCGACGAGTAGGCATTCCATCCATCCACCTCGTTGGCCACAGGGGCGCGCCATACGTTGAGGTGCATAGGCTCGGCCAAGAGGTTCGTGCCGTCCACGGTCATCTGGCTGAGCATGCCTCGCTGGGCATCGAACACATAGCTGAAGCCTGCTCCCGAAGCCACAATACGGTCGGCCGTCTGCTCCAGAGTGACGTTGCCTGCAGGCTTGGCAGGAGTCTCGGCAGGGAGGTTCCACTCTGTCAGTTCAAACTGTTCCCAAGCCACCTCGTGACCTGCCTTGGCCCAGATCTCGTCCTTTGAGAGCATAGCGCTGAGCGTGAGGCGATACTCCTTGCCCGGCTGTATGGCAGGCTTGGTGTAGGGGATGCGGAAGGTCTTGGTGGCAGAGGGGGCGATGTCGAGTGCCACCTTGCCTGATGCCACCACCTCGTCGTCGGCCGTCAGCGTCCACTGGGTGTCGTAAACGGAGGCATTGACGAAACTGTTGCGGTTGCGAATCTCGACGGTTCCCGTACGAGGATCGAGGAGCGTGAAGCGAAGGGGCTGCGTACTCTTCTTCATCTGATACATCTCGGGCTGCACGGTACGGTCGGGCCAGATGCTACCATAGGTGCGTGCACCAGCGCCGTAGGTGTAGAAGGTGCCCTCGTCGGTCTCCTTCTCGAAGTCGAGCCAGAGAGCTGCCTTCTGTGGGTCGAAGCCCATGTCGGGGGTGACGGCATCGGCAAAGATACCTACGTTGTCGATGAGGGCATCGGCTATGTATTCGGTGATGTCCTGACCGTTGCGCTCCTCGTTGCGACCGATGCACACAGAGAGGGGAAGGTTGCGCAGGTTGCCCGTGGCAGGCTGACTGGCCACCTCCTTGGAGTCAATGTAGATAGTCATCTTCTCGGCATCATACACGGCACACACGTTGTGCCAGCGATCCTCCCAGTCGGAAGGGAGTGAGCCGGTAAGGGTGAGACGCTTGCCATTGTCAATGTAGAACTCTATCTTGTCGGCACCCACCTGCTTAAGTCCGTACTGGTTGTTGCCCTTGGTAATCATATAGCCACCACTCCGGTTGTAGAAGCGTGGCAGGATGTCGAGCGTGAGGGTGAGCTTGTTGCCACTGATCTCGACGCTGTTGGAACGATACACCTGTACCCACTGCTCGCGCTTGCCCAGGTCGATGGCGAGACCTGTACGCCCCTTCACGAGCTTAGCATTGCCCATGATATTGGCCTTGACGGCATGGGGCGACTTGTCCTCGAGCGTGCGTACCTTCTGCAAGAGACCCGGACTGACAAAGTCCCACAAGGCTCCGCCCATGAGTTTGGGATGAGAGTCTATCTCGCGCCAGAAGTCGTCCATACCACCACCACCGTTTCCTGCCACGGAGAGGTACTCGTCCATGAACGAGGGACGCAGGTCGTTCTCATCAAGACCGTACGACATCTCGTGCTCGATGGGTATGGGGTAGCGAGGACCCACTATGTCCTCGGCAGCGTGCTTGGGTGCATTACCTCCATACATCCAATAGCGGGTAGCATCGTACTTCCTGCCCTCCTTGACCACCTCGCCGATGTTAGGACCTTCGCCCGACTCGTTGCCGGCACTCCAGAAGAGCACGCAGGCGTGGTTACGGTCGCGGAGCACCATCTGGCGCACACGCTCCTGGTACATGGGGATGAACTCGGGCATGCTGGAAACCCACTCCGTGGCGTGAGCCTCATCGCCAGCCTCATCGATGATATAGAGACCGTACTCGTCGGCCAGATCAAGGTACTCGTTGACAGGTGGGTAGTGCGAGGTGCGCACGCCATTGAAGCCAAACTGCTTGAGGATCTCCATATCCTTGCGGATGGTCTGCTCGTCCATGGCGTGTCCGAGTGTAGGGTGCTGCATGTGCGAGCACTGGGCATTGACCTTGATAGGCTGTCCGTTGAGATAGAAGACGCCGTTGCGTATCTCGGTCTTCTTGAAGCCCATGCGCTTCCCCATACGGTCCACCTCCTGACCCTCAGCGTTGCAGAGCGTCATGGTGAGGGTGTATAGCTCGGGCGTCTCGGCAGTCCACTTACTGGGCGATGCCACCTTGGCTTTCATGCGAACCGTGCTACCGGCTCCAGCGCCCACGCGGATGCTGCCCTGCTTCATGGTAGCCACCGTCTTTCCATCCTTGGCAATGACGGCCGAGAGGGAATAGCCCTCCATGGCACGGTTATAGGCACAGAGGTCAACGGCAAGGTCAACCTCCGAGTCGGTGAAGTGCTCATCGAAGTTGGTGACGACCTGATAGTCGCGGATGCGTGAATCGGGTGCGGCATAGACCGTCACATCGTCGAAGATGCCTGCCAGGCGCCAGTAGTCCTGTCCCTCCAGGTAGAAGCCGTCGCTGTACTTCAGCACGAGCACGGAGAGCGTGTTCTTGCCGGGCTTGATATACTTCGTGATGTTATATTCCGAAGGCTCCTGGGCTCCTTCGTTGTAGCCCACCTGCTGACCGTTGACCCAGACGAACGAGGCCGAGGCCACCTTCTCGAAACGCAGGAAGACCTGGTCGCCCGTCCACGATGCAGGAATGTTGAACGAGGTGCGGTAGGCTCCCGTGGGATTGATGTCCATGGGTACCTCGGGCAGGGTTACGGCAAACTGGCCTGCCCTGGCATTAGCCTTGCACTCCTCTACGCGCTGGCGTGTGGTCTTGCCGCTTGGGCGCACAGCCCCTTGTGGACGGTTGATGCCAAAGGGAGCGGACACGTTGCGGAAGAGCGACTGTCCAAACCCATGCATCTCCCAGTTGGAGGGGACGGGGATGGTGGTCCACTTGCGATCGTTGAAGGAAGTACGGAAGAAGTCCTCGGGCACGTCGGCCGGGCATTCGCAGTAGAGGAACTTCCAGGTTCCGTTCAGGGAGATGTTTTTCTCAGGAATGTGGAAGGCTCGTCCTTCCTCTTGTCCCTCGCCAAATACGCTGAGGTTCTCCACATAGTAAGGGAGGTTCTGCATGTAGCCGGTGCTCTGTGCACAGAGATGGCTACAAGTCCACATCAACGCGGCGGCTGTAAGTAATGGTTTTAGTCTCATTAGTTTTGTTTTTGTCAATTTTGATTTTGGTTTGGCATATAGCACGCAAAGTTAATGATTATTTTTTAATAATAAGAATGAAAGCACAGAAATTGCAATTTAAGGGGCAAAAAGAGTCCCCAACGCCCCCTCCCCAGCTCTCCCGGGGGAGGGAGCAAAAAGCCACATTAAGTAACAGAAGTTTCCTACCCTTTGGGTAGCTGAAACTTTGGGAGTTAAAGAAGTTATCGCTCCTTCGTCGCTTAGGGAGTTAAAGGACGATACGTTTGTCTGATGCATTCAAGTTGCAGGTCATTCGTCCGCTTACTCCCGTTAACTTCTTGATAATTAACTCCCGCTAACTCCCCACCACTAAGGTGGGAAACTTCAATTAAGTAATTAAAGTTTCCCACCCTTGAATGATTTTTACCAAGATTTTAAAACTTGCGTTTAGTGCGGACGGAATGAGGGGAAAGTGTGTTACTTTTCACAACAACCTCAAATCCCCCTTACCCCATAATGCGACTTGAGGCAATACGTAGCGTCAAACCGAAAAGAATGTGACACTATCCGAACTCCGTTGCGAAGGGCTTCTCATATGCATGGTTCTCTGTGTAGATATTCAGCACGCAAGGTCGGATGATACGCAAGGTGACGCATCAGGTGGGAGAATGGGTGAAAGCATGGAGTCAAAATGCTCCATGATTGAAAAAATACCTCCAAAAGGTGTGAGTTTCACAGATTTTATTTGTACCTTTGCCATGTCTTGTTACGATTTATGCTTGTTTTGATTTGCAACACTAAGATAAGTAAAAAATCCGACATGGCAAAATCCTGTGCAACATAATGTTGCTCATGGACTTATAAATAATGTTAAATCAAAGTGTTGCGGAATTTAGTACCACTACATAACTTTTATTCAAATGAATAATTCGCCATTGAAATTTGATGAAACGGGCACAATCGTAACTGGTTGCGACACATTTGCTAAGAATGTGGTGATTCCCAACACGGTGACGAGCATCGGGGGTTGTGCTTTTTGGGGCTGTACCTCCCTCACGAGCATAGAGATCCCCAACTCGGTGACGAGCATCGGGGGTTATGCTTTTAGTGGTTGCAAATCCCTCACGGGCATAGAGATCCCCAACTCGGTGACGAGCATCGGGGATGATGCTTTTGGGGGCTTCACCTCACTCACGAGCATAGAGATTCCCAACTCGGTGACGAGCATCGGGGATGATGCATTTAGAGACTGCACCTCACTCACGAGCATAGAAATCCCCAACTCGGTGACGAGCATCGGGAATGGTGCATTTTGAAGTTGTATTTAGAGCCCTCAAAACAACCATAAACAATGAAAAACACATAGAGATAATCAGTTGATTATCAATAGATATTAGATTTTAACACTTCGGACTTGCTATTTGGTGGTTCCCGATTTTCCGCTTACCTTTGCAACGTATTTCTACCGCGGAGAATTTAGGGAGCTTTTATTTTGCTATCC
>JAZLKL010000155.1:0-16298 GCA_045597585.1 Bacteroidaceae bacterium
AGGGAATTTTGGGCACTTTTCTTATTATAAACTCTATATACGCGCGCGCATAGATAAAGTTTTATAAAAAAAAGTGGAAAAAGTTCCTTGACCTTTGCAATTAACTGATTTGTTGTATTTTATAAGTGCATTTTTTTTTGCAAAAGTTCCTTAAAAATTCCCTTTGAAATTTTTTTCGCATTTTGTTTGCAATTTGATTTATAATTTATTACCTTTGCAATTTGATTAAAAAATAATTCCCTTCTCTGGTCTCACTGTGCCTGCTCCCAGTTTTCCTCATATGTAAGCCCCCATTCGGCCTTACATTGACAAAAAAAGAGGACGTGCCTGACACGCCCTCCTTGTATGTTTCATAGCCCTTCGAAGAGCTACTTATCAATAGGTGATGATAGCCTCGAGCTCCTTTGCCTGAGCCACCATCTTCTCTACCTCTGCCAGGTTGGGCACGCGGTTTACCAGGTTCTTAACCTCATTCACCTCAGCCATCTTTGCCTGCAGGTTGGCAGGAACACGGTGCTTGAGCTCCTTCACGGTGTCAACACCCGATGCCTCGAGCAACTCGGCAAACTGACCTGCCACACCATTGATGCGCATCAGGTCGGCATGGTTTGTCCATTTCAGGATGTAAGCGCTGCCAATACCCGTCTCGTCGGCCAAAGCCTGACGACCCTTGGGGGTAGCACACTTATTGAGAAGATCCTCTGTAGTCTTAATACCTGCTGCCTTAAGTTTCTCACCATATACAGCACCTACACCCTCGATAGTTTCTACATTGTAAGCCATTTTAGTTTGTTTTTTAGTTATTAGATTTATTTAAATTCATATTTCAGCCTTTCTTTAGCTGCACAAATATAGGAAGATTATTTCACACTCACAAGCATTAACGATGATTTTTAGGGTTTTCGATGCAATAATTTGCAAGTGACGAGCATATTGAGTACCTTTGTACGTCTTAAGTGATGATAAAAAAGCAAAAAGTGCAATGGAATATCAGATAGAACACCGCACGCTGCATTTCAAGCAACCCGCAGGCACGAGCCGAGGCGTGTACCGCACTCGCGACGTGTGGTACATACACCTTAGCGAGGGCCAGTGGCATGGCATAGGCGAATGCGCTCCCCTGCCCGGCCTCTCGTGCGACGCCCTGCCACACGAGGAATACGAGCAGCGAATACATGAGGCTTGCCGGCACTTCTGCCAGAGAGGTCAGATAGACCGTGAAGCCCTGCGCAACTATCCCAGCATACTGTTTGGCCTGGAGACTGCAACAGGACAGGGACTCTCCCCCCGCCTTCCCCTTGAGGGGCGCCCTCTCTTCCGCATCAACGGCTTGATATGGATGGGGTCTTACGAGGAGATGAGGGAGCGCCTTGAGGAGAAGCTGCAAGCGGGTTATCATTGCATCAAACTCAAGATTGGAGCCATCAACTTCGATGACGAGATAAGTCTCATCGAGCGCATCCGGGCCGACTACTCCAGAGAGCAGGTTGAGTTGCGCGTAGATGCCAATGGTGGCTTTGGCAGCACCTATGCCGAGGCGATGCCCAGGTTGCAACGCCTCGCCCTCTACGACATCCACAGCATAGAGCAGCCCATCCGCCAAGGCCACTGGGAGGAGATGGCCGCACTCTGCAGAGCTACCCCGCTTCCCATCGCCCTCGACGAGGAGCTTATCGGTATCAATGACTCAGAGCGCAAAGCAGCCCTTCTCGACACCATCCGTCCGCAGTACATCATCCTCAAGCCTTCGCTGCACGGTGCCATCAGCGGTTGCGACGAGTGGATACGTCTGGCCGAGGAGCGAGGCATAGGCTGGTGGGCCACCTCCGCCCTGGAGTCGAACGTAGGTCTGGCTGCCATAGCACGATGGGTGGCGCAATACCATCCCACCATGCCCCAGGGACTGGGCACTGGCCTCCTCTTTACCGACAACACGCCTCCCGAAACCGAGATACGTGGTGACGAGCTGTTTATGTTGAATTAGGTGATGATAAAAAAATACAACTTTCGCAAGCTTCAGTATCAAGGAGTTAAGGGAGTTAAGGGAGTTAAGGGAGTTAAGGGAAGTTAAAGGAAGTTATCGCTCCGCCGTCGCTTAGGAAGTTAAAGGACTTTTGACAGCGGTCAAAAGTAATACGTTTGCTATATGCATTCAAGGAGCTGGACATTCGTCCTTTAACTTCTTTAACTTCATTAACTTCCTAATAACTTCCTTAAGATGGGAAACTTTAGTAAGTATTATTGAGAAATAAACATTTCAGCAAATGCCAAATTATCGCTTTTAAGAGTATAGCCAAATAAAACTTCAGAAGCAAATATTCGAGGACAATACCAAAATATCAACATTTGCGAAGGGCTTCTCATATGCATGGTTCTCTGTGTAGATATTCAGCACGCAAGGTCGGATGATACGAAAGGTGGCGCGTCAGGTGGGAGGTGACATCCTCCACGCATGAGCCTCCACAGAAGTACACGCTCATCAGCGAACGGACTATCTCGCTGAACTGATATCCGATGATACTGCTGCATCTCTGCCCCAGTGTTGAGTCGATAATGGGTGAAAGCATGGACTCAAATTGCTCCATGATTGAAAAAATACCTTCAAGAGGTGTGAGTTTCACGTACTTTTATTTGTACCTTTGCCATGTCTTGTTACGATTTATGCTTGTTTTGATTTGCAACACTAAGATAAGTGAAAAATCTGACATGGCAAAATCCTGAGCAACATCTTGTTCTCAGGGACTTATAAATAAAGTTAAATTAAAATGTTGCGGAATTAAGGAAGTAATAAAAACTGCACTAAAAATATGCAACAAATTACCAAAACTGCATTTTTTAGTGCAGTTTTGGTATATTTTTAAGCATAAATAACACAACTGACAGTTGTTATTTAAGGATTAATTATTACCTTTGCACCAAGTTAAAGCGCTAAAAACATGAAATTTGACAAGATTCTCGACAATAACAGCCTTTGGGCTGTTAGATATGATGGTGCAGAAGACAATGCTCTTCAGCAGTTATTCAGTCAATGGAACGATCCTGAATGGCTCGTGGATTTCTTTTTGGAGAACATGTCTGACCTCGAATCCTACTTCAAGATTACAGACATAAACCAAGCAATCTATGACACCATTGATGATAGCATGCGTATGCAATGTCTTATCCTTGACATCTCGCCAGACGCAGATCTTGATCGCATCTTCCGTCCTTTGAACAACAGCCGCACGAGCGAAATGCTTCTCGGCAAGGAGAAGGCTCGTATCAAAGAACGTCCTGTGCATGCTTCATGGCTTCGTATCTATGCAATAAAGCTTGAACCAGGATGTTACATCATTACAGGCGGAGCTATCAAGTTGACTCGCACAATGCAGGAACGCGAGCACACACTTGTCGAACTCACCAAGATGGAGCAGGTTCGTAATTTCCTGTTGAATGGTGGCGCAATTGATGCCGAAGGATTTGTTGATTATTTGTCAGAGATTCAGTAATACGAAAGGAGGCTCATTATGAAACAAAAGACATTAGATTTTCTTGAAGCTCATCAGAGCGAAACGCCATCAAAGTGGTACGAGGAAGCAGAATGGAGACGTGAGAACGCATCATGGTTGCGTCATTCACAGCAAATTGCAGTGAAGGTCCTTCTGAAGATGAAGGAACTTCACCTGACTCAGAAGGCTCTTGCAGAGCGCATGGATTGCACCCAGCAGTATGTATCGAAGATTCTCAAAGGCAAAGAAAACCTATCGCTTGATACAATGACGAAACTGGAAAATGCATTAGAGATCAACCTTGTGTACACAGACGCTGAATTGTGTGTGTGAGCACGATAATGTTGTAGATTCTACTTCCCTAATTTTTACTTCTTTGCTTATATGACAGGCGGTTGGGAAAGGAATATGAGTGACCATAACCCACAGACAATCGTAATATGAAAAAGCTATATTTATATTTTCGAATCCTTCTTGTGAGTGTATTTCTTGCATCTTGTAACAATGATGAAGATTCTTTAGACAATACCTATATTGGAAATTGGAAGGGACAGATGGAAGTTTACTACGCAGATACTGATGACACACAGGAGTGATGACCATTGAATACTCATTGTCAAAGAATGGACGATTTGAGCAGAGATTCAGTGGACTAAAAGATACATATGATGCCAAAGGAAATAGATGTACCCTCAATCGTGGAAATTATACAGTTGAGAACGACACCATTTGGTTGCAATTTGACTATATGGAAACTAAAAGCGATAGCAGTGATGATATAGGACCTTACGTGGATAAGAGAGAATCCGATGGTAATTGGTACAGATATAATTTAGATGATGAGGGTCAGAATTGGCAAGAATATTCTGAGGTTTACGGCACATCACCGAAATTTGTTGAAATAAGTGAAAATAAATTCAAGCACGTGTATTTTTATGGCGAAGACGAACGGATTCACCAAGGTAAGTTGATTTGGAAAATGTCAACTCCCAATGAACTTACCATTTTCGGTGCCAACAATGTACTTATGTACAAGTTATATAGGAAATAGATAATGCCTAATCCCATTCTTCCTGATTGTAGCGGCATAAAAGTGCTGTTCCCGATAGAATATCTGGCAGAAAAACGCAAGTAAATGTGCAATAACTAAGTGATGATAAAAAATAACTTGGTACGATTTGTGATGTGATACAATAAAAGGACGATGCTCATCTTTCTGGCTGTTTTTGTTTCATTCATCGGTTACGATGCCCGCATCACTCCTTCTTCATAAATCCAAAACATCTCAGAAATCTGAGGTTAAATCGTACCAATTTATTTTTTCACCATCACTTAAGGATTAAAATGCGCCATTGTAATAGGCACGTGTCTGAACGTAGCTTGGCTCGTAATAGGCACTGGAGTTGTAGTTGTCAATTGTGTCGCAGATAGGTGATGCATAGACACTTTGTATGGCGATGACTAGATCCTGTCCCTGTCTTGACACAGAGTCTATCAACCGTGCATATACTTTGCCCATTTGTAGTTCTGTAGGAATTCTGTCAGTATATTCTGTGTCAATGGCAGTTACATCCACGTTACCTTTCGTGAGGTGGTACTCCTCCTTCCAGTTGCTGACCACCTGCTCGGGATTGAGACAGTGATTGGTCTCTGCGATGGAGAGCTGGCGGGCAAGACCATCGCCACCCATTTGCGCCACCACATAGCGATTGCGCTGCTTGATGCTGCGTGCCACACGCTCTATCATGTAGCATACGAAGTAGAGGTCGTTGAAGGTTATCTCTTCGTCAGGGAAATAGATGTTGCTCATTGCTTAGATTTGATTTCATAGTGTTCAACATACTTCAATGTGGCTAATGCCTTGTCGTTGCAGAAGATAATCTGGTGCGTTGGGTGCTTGAACTTTGCCAAAGCCCAGAACGCTTCCCTTGTGATATTACCTGCAAGAAAGTCTTCAACATAGTCCCATACCTCATCGTCGGCCATCGGACCTTCAACGATGTCATACGGATGCGACACGCCATGACGGCATGCAGCCACGAAATCAAGCCATTCGTCAGTCATCTCTGGAAAACGCTTCACATTGAGAGTGTTGTCTGGCTCATACTCATAGATGCATACAATGTGAGGTTTGCGCTTCGTGACAGCCCATCGCTTTGCCTGACGCTCAAGATACGTACAATAAAAACCGTATCCAAAGTCCTTGGTATAGCCAACGACTCGGATTTCTGGTCTTGTTACGACAGTATCAGTTCCGTGAAAGAGTTTCATTGTGACTATTTGCGATTATGGATTAAAGATTAAGACTCTGGTATGGTGATATACTATTTATTCGGTTAAATTAAATCCCTCTATGCCTGATATGCATTATACTATGCACATAAGGTGGAAACGGTCTTCGACCGCAAAGATACAAACTTTTTCCTATATCCCCGTAGTGAAAAGTGAAAAATTGCATCACGCTGTGATATTATTTAACTAAAGTTTCCCATCTTAAGGAAGTTATTAGGGAGTTAAAGGAGTTAAGGGAGTTACTTTTGACGACGGTCAAAAGTCGACGTTAGATATGCAGGGTGTACCCCACAATGCCTCAAGGAGCAAGACATTTACTTTTGACCGTCGTCTAAAGTCTTTAACTCCTTGATATTCTTTAACTCCCTTAACTCCTCACACATGCGAAACTTGAAAATCTTTTATCTTAAAATCTGGGGGAAAATCTTCCGGAATGTATCGGGTTTCCTTCGGGTTGATATCGGGTTGATATCGGGAACACATCGCGAGGAACTGAAGGCTTGCCCGCGCCAGCCAATTGTGCATTGTGAATTGTGCATTGCGAATTACAAAAAACTTGCTTTAAAATTTGGAAATGCAAGATTTCTGTTGTATCTTTGCAAAGCAAATACAATTAACCAAAATACTGACAAACAAAACGAAACTTTCCTCTCGATGAAGAAAACCATCTTAACCACATTTGCCGCGCTCACGATGGCGGGCTCGGCAATGGCACAAAGTGAACTGTACCCACAGCACTTTGACCTTGAAGAAGTAACCCTGCTTAACGGTCCGCTGAAAAAGGCACAAGACCTCAACATCAAGTACCTCATGAGCTATGATGTGGACCGACTGCTCACACCCTTTGTGCGCCAGGCAGGTCTGAGCGCCACCACCGACACGCAAAGCCGATACTACAAGTGGGAAGAGAAACACCCCAACCATGCCAACTGGGGCAAGCCCGACTTTGACCTGAGCGGCCACGTGGGCGGTCACTACATGACAGCACTGGCACTGGCCTACTCGGCATGCAACGATGCCACCACCAAGGCACAGATACTGGCACGCATAGACTACATCATCCACGTGGTAAAAGACTGCCAGGATGCCTATGACAATGATGAGACGGGCATGTATGGCTTCATCGGCGGTCAGCCCATGAACGACAACTGGAGAAAGCTGTACCAGGGCGACGTCAACGGCTTCTGGAGAGGCGCCAAGCCCGTGCCCTTCTATTGCCAGCATAAGATTCTGGCTGGTCTGCGCGACCTTGCCATCTATACCGACGACAGCAAGGACTTCATGCGTGCCAGCATAGCCAAGGAGATGTTTCGCAAGATGTGCGACTGGAGCATCAACGTGATAAGCAAAATTGACGACGAGGCCATGCAAGGCGTGCTGAACACAGAGCACGGTGGTATGAACGAGACCATCGCCGACGCCTACCTGATGTTTGGCGATGCCAAGTACCTTGAGGGCGCTAAGCGCTACAGTCACCAGGGCATGAAGAACGGCATGCAGACGGTGGACACCAAGTTCCTGAGCGGCAAACACGCCAACACACAGGTGCCCAAGTATGTGGGCTTCATCCGCGTGCATCAGGTGTCGCAGGATGGCGCCACCGACTATCTTACGGCAGCCCAGAACTTCTGGACGGACGTGACCACCAACCGTACCGTCTGCATAGGTGGTAACTCGGTGGAGGAGCATTTCCTGGGCACGGACAACTGCGACCGCTACATCGACAAGCTGGACGGCCCCGAGAGTTGCAACACCAACAACATGATGAAGCTGACCGAGAACCTCTTCGACACCTTCCATGAGGCTAAGTATGCCGACTTCTACGAGGCAGCCATGTACAACCACATACTCTCCACACAAGACCCCAAGACAGGCGGATACGTGTACTTTACGCCCTTGCGCCCTCAGTCTTACCGCATCTACAGCGTGCCCGACCAGGACATGTGGTGCTGCGTGGGAACGGGTATGGAGAACCACGAGAAGTATGGACACTTCGTCTATACGCACAACGTGACGACCAACGAGAAGGGTAAGAAAGGACAGGTGCTCTACGTCAACCTCTTCACCGCCTCGAAGCTGAAGAACAAGACCTTTGCGCTGACACAGACCACCGACTTCCCCTATGAGCAGGGCACCAAACTGACCATTGAGAAGGGTGGCAAGTTCACGCTGGCCATACGCCGTCCCTCATGGGTGGCAAATGGTTTTGCCGTGAAATACAACGGCAATGCCGAGAACGTGTCGGGCACCCATAACGGAGAGTACTTCATGCTGACCAAGTCGTTCAAGAAGGGCGACGTCATCGAGGTGAGCCTGCCTATGGAGCTGCGCTACGAGGAGTGCCCCAACATGAAGGACTACATCGCCTTCAAGTATGGTCCCATCCTCTTGGGTGCACGTACCACCAAGGAGAAAGCATCCGACTTTGGCAACCTGGAATATGCCGAGCTGACACACGAATACGCCTTGGGTGAGCGTATGGGTCATGCTCCCGGTGCCTACACGGCAAAATATGACCTGGCTACCATGCCCATGCTCATCGGCGACCGCAGCAAGGTGCTGGAGCGCATCACGCCTCTCAAGTCAAAGCCTCTGACCTTTGTGCTCGACGTGTATCGTAACGACGAGGGAGCCAAGGACTACAAATGGACTACCCTCACCCTGGAGCCCTACTTCGCCTTGCATCACAGCCGTGTGAACAACTACTTCTACCAGACCACCTTAGAGGGCCTGCAGAACAGCACCTGGGTGCAGGCAGAACGCGAAAAGAAGCTCATAGACGAGCGCACGGTGGACCAGGTTGACATGGGCAAGCAGCAATCGGAGGCTGGCGTGGTGACCTTCTCTGCCGACTCGGGCAAGGGCTCGTACAAGGAGGAGGACTATCGCGACACCAAGGCCAACGGATGGATGCAGATTGAGCTGACCGACACGGTAAAGAACGTGAAGGACCTGGCATTGATGCTGCGCTACCAGGGCGATGACAGAGGTCGCAAGTGCAAGATATATGTCAACGACGTACTGCTGAAGGACTACACCATGCCCCGTCAGATTGCAAAGGCCGACGGCAAGAACTTCTTCAACCTGGAGTTGCCTCTCGGCAAGCTGGCGTTCGACGAGAAGGGCAATCCCGTCACCAAGTACATCGTCCGCATCGTAGCCTCAGAGAATACGCCCAACCCCGGATTGTACTTCATCCGTCTGGTAAAGGACAGCAAGGTGCAGCCGGAAGAATGAGAAAACGATTAAGTAAATGACATCGAAAGAAACTGAACAATTTCTTTGCGAGTGGCATAACGCCCGTACTACCCTCACGGTTCACACCAGTGGTAGTACGGGCGTTCCCAAAGCCATAGAGGTGGAGAAGGAAAGGATGCAGGCATCGGCCCGTATGACGGCACAGTTCCTGGGTCTCAAAAAGGGACAGACGGCCTTGCTCTGCATGCCTGTACGCTACATAGCAGGCATGATGATGGTGGTGCGTGCCGAGGAGGTTGGCATGCGCCTTATCAGCATCCCTCCCGACGGGCATCCTCTGGCCACCTGCACAGAGCACATCGACTTTGCCGCGATGGTTCCACTGCAAGTGTGGAACTCGCTTCAGTTGCCCGAAGAACGTGAGCGACTGAAGGACATCGGCACCCTCATCATCGGCGGCGGCGCCATAGATGCACAGATGGAGGAGCAACTGAAGGACTTCCCCAACCGCATCTATTCCACCTACGGCATGACCGAGACACTCAGCCACATTGCCATGCGCAGAATGGGCGAGGCATACTACACCCCGCTTCCTGGCGTCAAGGTGTCGCAGAACGCTGACCATTGCCTCATCGTGGAGGCTCCTGCCGTATGCCCCACCCCACTGGTCACACACGACATCGTGGAACTACGTTCCGACACATTCCGCATACTGGGGCGTCTGGACAACGTAATCTGTTCGGGAGGCATCAAGATACAAATCGAGGAGGTGGAGTCATGGCTGCGCCCCACATACGGAGACACCATACAGGTTACCAGTCGCCCCCACCCCAAGTTTGGCGAGGAGGTGGTGTACCTTACCACACAGCCCATAGACGAGCATCAGCTGCGCGAGCAGATACCCAATGCGTACTGGATGCCCAGACACATCATCCAGACAGACCAGTTGCCCAAAACCGGGACAGGCAAGCCCGACAGGGCAAGGGCAAAAGAAATGGCGTTGCAAAACTGATTGCAACGCCATTTTTTTATTCTCACCCCATCTGCTGCATGGGGTGCAGAATTAAGTTACTGTATTCTTGCCTTCTTGCCGTTCACGATATAGATGCCCGACTTGGTGGGACGGCCATTCACCTTAACGCCATCAAGGGTGTAGATGTCATGGCTATCCAAGCCAGAGGCATTGATGTCGCGGATGGCATCAACCTTTCCGGTAACCACAAGCACACCTTCCTCCAGACGGGTAGTGTCCCACTCATACTGAGGATCGAGGTCGAGGACAAGATTGCTGCCAAGCGTGATCTTCTTGGCCGAGATAATCTTCAACTCTGTACCATCCTCCAGTGCGGCACCCTCCTTCACGATGACCTTCAATGTGCCCTGAAGCTTCAATGTGCCAATGCCGCTGAACTTGCCAAACACATTCTTTGCTGACACGCAGGTCTGCATCACGCCGTTCACCGTAACAGCCTTGTCGGAGAACTGCAAGTTGCCTTGCGCATTGCTTTCGGTAATGCCGCTACGCAGCACACCACCCGCAGCCACGGTAACGCTGCTGTTGGCGAGCAGCCCCTTACCAGAGAGGATTGCACCCTTGGAAACGGTGAGCGCGCCAGTTCCGAGCACAGCAGACGAAGTGCTGCCATTGTTGATGCAGAGTTCGCCCTCATTAACCTTGCAAGCTCCGGAGAACGAACCGCTACCCTTGAAGGTCATCTTACAGGTTCCCACCTTGTTGATGGCGGTCTGACGACTGCCGTCGCGCTCGCTAAATGTTCCCTCGAAGGTAAAGTTGTTGTTGTCGCTATTACCAATGTTATAGGTAGCAGTACCTGTCACGTTGGCCGAACTCTTGAAGTCGCAACCCGAGTTGGTGAGGTCGCCCTTACCCGTCACAGCACCGATGGTCCACGTACGACCAGGCACGTTAGCTACACCACAATCTGCAGCAATGTCGAGGGTGGCATGGGGTGCGCCGATGCTCATATCGAGAGGCAGCCACACATTTGTGGTCTGCTTGATGGTTCCGTAAAACTCACTCCAGTCGCCAAGAATGCGTACACGGCTGACGGTATTGCGGGGCACGATGTTGACGGTTCCCTCGCCAGTCAGCTTGTTGTTGTAGGCAATGTAATAGGTATAGGTTAGATGCCAGTCAAGGGTCTTGCCCTTGGCAATGTTGATAGGTACGTCGGTGTTGGAGGCATCGTCCCAGATGGTGCTTTTGCCGGTAACATCGATGGCCTTGGGTGAAGCACCACCACCAATGGCCAGACCACCCTGAGCAAGGTTGAGCTTGGTGAGGGCAGAGTTGCTTGCCAACAGGAAGAGCGAACCAGCACCCTTCTTGGTAAGCAGCGTACCGCTGAGCGAGGCTGACATCTTGAAGTCTGCAGTATTGTTGATGACACCGCCCTCGGTCGTCTTGAGCGTGATGGGAGAGGTGGTCTCCACTGCAGCTGTGCTGTTCAGTTCAGCACCATTCTGCATGACGAACTTACCCGCACCGGTGACACCACCCAGGTTACCGGTCTCAGTGATAGAGTTGCTGAGCTGCGACACACTGGTGACACCGCCGCTGAGGATGTTGCCACCTGTGTAGAGGTTGTTGTTGGTCATGGTGACCTTGCCGGTGCCTTCCTTCACAAACTTGGCGTTACCGTCAATGCCACCAATGCCCTGGAAGGTATAGGCTTCGGTGTTGTCCACGGTAATGGTCTTGGGAATGACACTGCCCACGATGTTGACAGTCTTGTTGGTGGCGTCGTCGTTGAAGATGACGTTGTCCTCCGAGACGAAGATGGTAGTCTCATCGCCAATCTTGAAGCTCTCGCTCTCACCAAGATCCCACTTATTGCTGTTGGCGCCAGCCCAGAACACGGTGCCTGCTTCGCGCATACCTACGATTTCGAGGATAAGCTTTCCATCCTCGATGCTGAGTATCTTCTTGCTGGTGTCAAGGCCTTCGAGCACGATGTTGTCCAGTTTGCCGGTAATGTCGCCCGAGATGGTACCGATGACGTACTTGCCAGGGGTCATGGTCTTCTCACCCGTCTTGAGGTGTCCTACAACCTGAATGACGGGCGAAAGGTAGGTGGGACCTGCATTCACCCATGCCGATGTGGTCTTAGCCTCAATGCTGAGATTGGTCATGTTGATCTGGTCGGCTGTGATATCGTCGGCATAAAGATCCACGATGATGCGCGAACCAAAGCCGAGCTTGAGGTCGCCCGTGATGATGGTGCCCTTGCAGTCCTCGCCACCGGGACGAATGATGCTGGCATAGTCTGCCTTGATGCTCTTGAACTCGCCACCGTTGCTGTTGAGTTCGGCAAAACGGTTAAGCCAGAGGTCAGACTCCTTAAGTGTACCATCGAAGTTCAACACACCAGCCCAGATGTCGGTATTGCCAGTGTGCTTGAAGGCAGCCTTGGGAAGCGTGAGGACACCGTCGCCCTGCTTCACGAGACGGGCATCGCCAGCCAAACCACCACCCGTAACGTCACAGGTATAGGTAGTGTAGGTAATCTTGGTATTCTTGGTACTGCACTCACTGGGTGCGCTGCCCTGTACCCATGTAGGCACATTGAAGACGAGCAGATGGGGCTGAGCACCATCCTGAAGGGTGACTGTAGAGTTGCTGGTCTCGCAAACAATGACGTCCTTGCCATCAAGCGAAGTAGCGATGGTACCACCGTTCTTAACCTCTTCACGACCATCCATGGTCAATGGAGGAGGTGCCTGCGTGATGCCTTCGAGCTTACCAAGGAAGAAGCTGGGATGAGGAGGCTGGTTATAGCCACACATCTGCCATACCATGGCGTTGCGATACTGATGGTCGGCCCACAGCGTGGGTATGCGATAGGTAGTGCTGGTGGGGGTAGAATAAATTCGGATATTGTTGTCGGGAGTGCGCATGATGATCTCCTCACGCCAGTCGCCCAAGATGTCACCCTGATAGCAGGGAGTGGCCTTGGTGTAGTTGTTGGTGAGTGAACCATCACAAGTATAGATGGGCGACCGACTGCCATACTTGGCTATCACACCAGGCGAGTCATTTGTCTTCTCTCCATTGAAAGTCTCAGAAACCAAGTCGCCATCCCAGTAGATGCGCATGTTAGTGTTAACGCCCGTAGCGCCTAAACCATCCACTTCGCCATTGGTGACGGTGCTGATAGTACCCCAAGCCGTACCGAGGCCACCGGGGAAGGACTCAGTGAAGTTGCCTGCCATGGCACGACCTACGTCCTTACCCACATGGAGGGTCTGCGCGTAAATCTTGCTGGTTGTTGCATCACGATAGTTGAAACCCTGCTCGTCCTCGTTGCAGCAGAACTGCTCCTGACCATGCACGAAGGGGTTGAGGTCACCACAATGCTGGGCATCGCCATGACCGAGACCTGCGGTAGAAAGTCCCTTACCGTTGTCGTCGATGACCATCGAACCAAAGACAATCTCGTCACGACCGTCCCAATCGACATCGGCAATGGCATAGTTGTGATAGCCCTGGCCCTTCCAGGGACCATTGGTATTGTTGTACCACTTCCATCGCAGTGTCAGCTTGTGGGTAACGGGATCCACATCGTATGCAGCCATCTTGTGGCGGGTATAGATGCCACGAGCCAGGAAGATGCTGGGATGACGTCCATCGAGATAAGGAGCGCCAAAAAAGAACTTGCTGGCACGATGACCGTAACCGTCGCCCCATGCCTTGTTCAGATCGGTCTCGCCTGCTTCCAGACGTGCCAAGGGGAAGTCGATGATGTCGAGCACCTGTCCCGTCTCACCATCACAATAAACGAGGAACTCCTTGCCCACACACATGAACCAGTTGGTGCCACCACCCGTGGCTCCACGGTAGTTGGTCCACGAACCACCATTCTTGCCGTTGGCGCCGATGGTATAGACCGTTCCGTCGGCCATGTGTATGCTGGAACCCTCTTCAAGACGCATAATGACCTCGGCCTTGCCGTCCTGGTTCCAGTCGTAGCCCACGATGTTCTGCTCATTGTTCTGGAAGTCGCCCATGTTGGGACCACAGTTTACCCACCACAGTCGCTTGCCGTCCATCTTCAGTATCTCAAAGATGCTGTATTCGCCTGTCACCTTACCGTTCACGGTAGGACCTGCCTTGGGATAAGACTGAGCAGCCTCGCTGTCGTTGTCGAACTTCATCAAGATTTCCAACTCACCGTCACCATCCACATCGGCACAGCAGGCATCGTTGGGGATGAGCTTACTGGCGATGCCCTCGTGGGTCAGCTTAATCTCCTTGTAGCTATTGCCCCACACATTAACGGGCTTACAAGCCTCCTGCTCCACGCCACGCACCACAGCCTTGACGGTATAGGTGCTGGTGGCGGTGCCCGACTTGTCCTGGTAATTGGACACGTTCAATGGTTCGGCATTAAGTTTCGTTCCATCACGGTACACATTGTACAACACATCGTAATACTCGGCAGCCTGAATGCGCCAACTCAAGTAAACACCTGTGCCCGATTTCATAGCAATCAAACCACGATCCAGCTGATCGGTGGTGCGCTGAGCCTGCATAGGGGTAAAGGCAAAGGCTGTAGCCAATACCCAGGCAAGTTTGGTCAGTTTAGTTTTGTTCATTACTCTTAGTATTTTCAGTTAAGTATTTTTTTCGATTACAAAGTAAATTTTAAGGTTAGTTCCCATGAATAGTCAGGTCAGGAAGGATTGCCCATCCCCTCTACAACAACTCAGGCAACTGGAACAGCTTCGTTCCATTACTACCCTTGATGAGGATAGTACGTCCGCATACTGGGTGAGCCTGCAGTTCTGCCTTTACCTCGTCCACGTTGGCAAAGGTGTGTATCTGCACACCGCCATCCGCAGATCCATCACCTGGCAGAGTCTCGCTCACTACCTTGCAGAACTCCTCGCCTACCAGCCAAGCCTGTTGCACGCCATCCTTGGCAAGGCGTTCGATGATGCCCCGATGCTCCTGCTCACTGTTGGAGCCTAACTCGCGCATATCGCCCAGAATGACCATCTTCTGAGGTACATTCATCATGGCAAAGTTGGTCAGCGCCGCATTCATCGAGGAAGGATTGGCATTATAGGCATCCACGATAAGCTTGTTGTGGTCGGTTTCACGAAACTCGCTGCGGCTGTTGGTAGGTTGATAATCTGCGATGGCCTGGTCGATGTCGGCCTCATCCACTCCAAAATACAAGCCCACCGTGATAGCTGCACGGATATTGGCAATGTTGTAGGCACCCACCAGATGCGTCTGCCCAGTATGCCAAGGCATGTCCACCTCCTTGCGCCATTGGATGCGCAGGAACGAGGAGCAATCCTCCACACGTCCCTCGACATAAGGCAGAAGGCGCTTTTCGTCTGCCGACTGGAACAAGTCGAAGCCACGTGCCTCTGCCATGCCACGAAGGTCATCATCGAAGGCATTGAGGAAGACCGTCTTACCACGCTTGGCCAAGTCGTCATACAACTCGCCCTTCGTCTTCTTCACTCCCTCAAACGAGCCAAAGCCCTCCAGATGGGCACGTCCCACATTGGTGATGAGTCCGTAGTCAGCCTGTACCATATGGCAAAGGAAATCAATCTCGCCAGGATGATTGGCACCTGTCTCGATCACGGCAATCTCGTGCTCAGGACGGATGCGAAGCAACGTGCGAGGCACACCAATATGGTTGTTCAGATTGCCCTGCGTGAAGAGGGTGTTATACTTACGGCTCAGCACAGCACTCACCAACTCCTTCGTGGTGGTCTTGCCGTTTGTACCCGTTATCTGCAGCACGGGGATGGTCAACTGCTGACGGTGGTACTGAGCCAGACCCTGAAGGGTCTTAAGCACATCGTCCACCAGGATGTAACGAGCGTCCCCTATGGGAGCATACTCCTTCTCATCCACCACGGCATAGGCGCAACCCGCCTCAAGGGCTGATGCAGCAAACTGATTTCCATCGAACGATGCGCCTTTCAAGGCAAAAAACATAGCACCCTGCTCACATTGGCGATTGTCGGTCGTCACTACAGGATGTGCTTTGTATATCTCGTAAATCTGGTTGATAGTCATAGCAAAAAACGAATTTAGCACACAAATGTACAAAATATCCTATAATGTACGCGTGAAAGAGGCACTTTTTTCCGTTTTCGTGTATCAAAAAAACATTTATTGCCGTTTTTCGAACTAACATAAACATATATTTCGTAACTTTGCAGAAAACGTTAAACCGAAAAATCATGGCCGTTTCCTACACCATCAATGTTCAAGGGCAGCTTCTCAACCTGGCCAAGCCTCGCGTAATGGGAATCCTCAACGTCACCCCCGAC
>JAZLKL010000156.1:0-14848 GCA_045597585.1 Bacteroidaceae bacterium
AAGGAGGCGACATGATTGACCTGGGAGCCTACAGCAGCCGTCCGGGAGCCACTCATATCTCGCCCGAGGAGGAGATGGAACGACTGGCACGTGCCTTGCGCATCATCCGTCGCGAGCATCCCCATGCCATTGTGAGCGTGGACACCTTCCGTGCCAAGGTGGCAGAGCGTTGCATCCTGGAGTATGGGGCCGACATCATCAACGACATCTCGGGAGGTGAACTCGACCCCGACATGTTCCCCACGGTGGCTCGCCTCAACGTGCCCTACATCCTGATGCACATGAAGGGAACCCCTCAGAACATGCAGGACGACCCTCGCTACCACGACATCACCAGCGAGGTGATGCAGTATCTTGGGGAGAAGGTGGACCAGTTGCATGAGATGGGTGTCAACGACATCATCCTTGACCCAGGTTACGGATTTGCCAAGACATTGGAGCAGAACTATGAGTTGCTGCGCAACCAGCACGCCTTGCTCGAACTAGGCTTACCCCTACTGGTAGGAGTGTCACGAAAGTCCATGATTTACCGTCTGCTGGGTGGCACACCCGAAGAGGCCCTCAATGGCACCACCGTGCTGCACACCATCTCATTGATGCAGGGGGCACACATCCTGCGCGTTCACGATGTCAAGCAGGCAGTCGAGGCGGTTCGCATCATGCAACTCATAAAACGATAAGCACACAGGCAGATGTTCTATACCTTCAACATAAAAGACGCCATTGACATACTGCTCACGGCAGTTATCTTGTTTTACTTTTACCGGGTAATGCGAGAGACTCGTTCTGTGCGCGTATTCTCAGGTGTACTTATCTTCATCACCTTTTGGATTGTTATCTCCAAGATTCTTGAGATGAAGTTGTTGGGTAGCATACTCGACCAGTTGATCAATGTGGGTGCCATTGCCCTTATCGTGCTGTTCCAATCCGAGATTCGCAAGTTCTTCTACGAGCTGGGCACGCACAACCGAATGGGGCGCCTGATACGCTATCTCCATTCCGACCGCAAGAAGCAAGGTGAATACCGCCACCGTCGTGAGGACATCTACCCCATTGTGATGGCATGCCTCAACATGTCCAAGCAGAAGGTGGGAGCTCTCATCGTATTGCAGAACAGTCTGCCCCTGGGCGACTTCATCGATACGGGCGAGGCCATTGACGCACGCGTAAGCCAACGCCTCATCGAGAACATCTTCTTCAAGAACAGTCCTCTGCACGATGGTGCGATGATTGTGAAGGAGGGTCGCATCATGGCAGCGGCTTGCATCATGCCCACCTCGCACGACGTGGACATCCCTAAGGAGTTTGGTCTGCGCCACCGTGCTGCCAAGGGAACGAGCAACGAGACCGACGCACTCTCCATCGTGGTGAGCGAGGAGACTGGAAGCATCACCGCCGCTTACCGAAGCAAGTTCAAGACGCATGTCACCAGCGAGGAACTGGAGGAGATGCTGATGCGAGGAGGGTTCTAATCGCGGCGCAAGCGCCGCTAGTGAATAGTGAAAAACGAAAAGCGAAAAATCGAAAAATCGAAAAATCGAAAAATCGAATCATCGAGACATCGAGACATCGAAAAATCGAAAAATCGAAAAATCGAAAAATCGAAAAATCGAGTTTTCGAAAAATGAGAAAAACGATCCATCGAAAGAAACAATATAAATTTTAGAATTATGACATTAATGCAACAAATCATCGCTCGCGCCAAGAGCAACAAGCAGCGCATCGTGCTGCCTGAGAGCCTGGAGGAGCGAACCATCAAGGCTGCCGACCAGGCACAGGCCGATGGACTGGCAGAGATTATCCTTATCGGTAATCGTGAAGAGATTCTGACTCTGGCCGACAAACTCGGACTCAGCCATGTAAAAGATTGCACCATCATTGATCCCGCAACCAGCGAGAAGACTGAGGAGTACGCTCAACTGCTCTTCCAGCTTCGTCAGAAGAAGGGTATGACCATCGAGAAGGCTCGCGAGCAGGTGTTGGATCCCCTTTATTTCGGCTGTCTCATCATCAAGAGTGGTGATGCTGACGGACAGATTAGCGGCGCGCTCTCTACCACCGGCGACACTTTGCGTCCTGCCCTGCAGATCATCAAGTGTGCTCCCGGCATCAGCTGTGTGAGTGGTGCCATGCTGATGATTACCGACAAGCCCGAATATGGCGAGAACGGAATCCTCGTGGTAGGCGACGTAGCTGTCACCCCCATGCCCGATGCCAACCAATTGGCACAGATTGCCGTATGTACCGCACAAACGGCTAAGAGCGTGGCTGGCTTTGCCGATCCTCGCGTGGCTATGCTGAGCTTCTCTACCAAGGGCAGCGCCAAGCATGAGGTGGTCGATAAGGTGGTTGAGGCTACCAAGTTGGCCAAGGAACTGGCTCCCGAACTGAAGATCGACGGCGAGTTGCAGGCCGATGCTGCCTTGGTTCCCTCCGTAGGTGAGAAGAAAGCTCCCGGCTCAGACATCGCTGGTCATGCCAACGTCCTCGTATTCCCCTGTCTCGAAGTGGGTAATATCGGCTACAAACTCGTTCAGCGCCTGGCTGGCGCAGATGCCATTGGCCCCATCCTTCAGGGTATTGCCCGTCCTGTCAACGACCTCTCACGCGGTTGCTCTGTGGATGACATCTACAAGATGGTTGCCATCACAGCATGCCAGGCGATGGATGCTAAATAGAAGACTCTCCCCCCGCCCTCCCTCTAGGGAGGGAGCTGCAATACTGCTGAAAGCAGGATGAAGCACCCGACCGAAGGGAGGCGGGGGAAAAGCCTTCATTAACCATCTGCATTTTATCCCCTATAAGGATATGCAGCTCCCTCCCTAGACTTTTCGTCAACGTACAAAAGTAGAAGGCGGAGAGGAGAGTCTTCTTAAAATATCAACTATCTGCATCACTCCCCCAGAGGATATGCAGCCCTTTCCTATAGAGAGGAGAGTTTTCTTAAAATATCAACTATCTGCATCACTCCCCCTAGAGGATATGCAGCCCTTTCCTATAGAGAGGAGAGTCTTCTTAAAATATCAACTATCTGCATCACTCCCCCAGAGGATATGCAGCCCTTTCCTATAGAGAGGAGAGTCTTCTTAAAATATCAACTATCTGCATCACTCCCCCCAGAGGATATGCAGCCCCCTCCCTAGAGGGAGGGCGGGGGGAGAGTCTTTATTTATATGAAAATCCTAGTTCTCAACTGCGGCAGCAGTTCCATAAAGTACGCATTGTACAACATGGATGACCAGAGCGTCATCACAAGTGGTGGTATCGAGAAGATCGGTCTGCCCGATAGTTTTATCAACGTCAAGCTCAATGGCGAGAAGCACAAGATGGAGCGCCCCATCGAGGAGCACACCGCTGGTGTGAAGTGGATCTTTGAGGTACTGACCACAGGCGAATATGCCGTGATGAAGAGCCTTGAGGAACTCGATGCCGTGGGTCACCGTATGGTGCACGGTGGAGAGAAGTTCAACAAGAGCGTACTCCTCACCCCTGAGGTAATGGAGGCTTTCGCCGCCTGCAATGACCTGGCTCCCCTGCACAACCCTGCCAACATCAAGGGTGTAAATGCTGTAAGTGAACTGCTGCCCAACCTGCCCCAGGTGGGTGTGTTCGACACCGCATTCCATCAGAGCATGCCCGACTACGCTTATATGTATGCCCTCCCCTACGAGCTCTATGAGCAGTATGGTGTGCGTCGCTATGGCTTCCACGGCACCAGCCACCGCTATGTATCACAGCGCGTATGTGAGTTCCTGGGTGTAAAGCCCGAGGGCAAGAAGATTATCACCTGCCACATTGGTAACGGTGCTTCTATTGCTGCCGTGAAGGATGGCAAGTGCGTGGACACCTCAATGGGTCTTACTCCCCTTGAAGGTCTCATCATGGGTACTCGTTCGGGTGACATCGATGCAGGTGCCGTAACATTCCTGATGGACAAGCTCAACCTTGACACCAAGGGCATCAGCAACCTGCTCAACAAGAAGAGTGGTTTGGCTGGTATCAGTCAGGCTTCGAGTGACTTCCGCGACATTCTGGCTGGCATCGAGGCTGGTAACGACAAGGCGCGTCTGGCTAAGGAGATGTACACCTATCGCATCAAGAAGTACATTGGTCAGTATGCTGCAGCCATGGGTGGCGTTGACATCATCCTCTTCACCGGTGGTGCTGGCGAGAACCAGTGGCAGGTACGTGAGGGTGCTACCGAAGGCTTGGAGTTCATGGGCGTGAAGATGGACGAGGCAAAGAACCGTGCTTGCCGTGCCACCGAAGCCATCCTTAGTGCCGACGACAGCAAGGTTACCGTTTGCTGCATCCCCACCGATGAGGAACTGATGATTGCCCTCGATACTCAGGCACTCTGCAAGTAAACACATCTCATGCAGACACCCATCTGCAAGAGGTTACGCATACAGTTTGAGGGTGTACCAAAAGTCTTCGGGCAGTTGGGTACACCCTCTTCCTTTTATTCAAACAGATTCGTTGGTGAAAGACTCCCATCAACACAAAAGAGCTAAAAGAACATAACCCCATGAAGAAAACTGCCATACTTCCTGTCATCATGCTTCTCTCCTGGCTGTGTATCTCTGATGTGGCTGCCCAGCAAGAAGAACCCATCGCCTTTAAGGTCGATGTATGGGAGATGCTCCCCTTGCGCTACCAGTCGCGTATGCTTTCCCATGGCTATTCAATTGATGTGCACAACGACTCTGTATTCTGCTACCTACCCTATATGGGACAAGTACAGGCACCCGAGTTCGACAACAGCGGCCTTAACTTCGAACGTCCACTTCTGGCATTCAAGTCAGTTAAAGGCAAGAAGGGAAAGACTAACATCGCCTTCATTTGTCGGAAAAACATGGTAACCTATCAATTCAACCTCACCGTCTATCCCAATGGCAGGTGCAGCATCCGCCTTACTCCCAGTAATGCCGACAGCATAGGTTACGAGGGAGAACTCAATTGACACTACCCCGTAAATACAATTTGGTGCAAGGGCATTGTACAAATAAGGCCTCCGACATCATGATGATGCGGAAGCCTTATTTCCTTTATGAATGCTTAGGTCAGATAACCGGATAAACATTCTTCTTCTTCAAATTTACTCTGCTCCGTGATGAGGCTTGTAGCCAGGGTTGTTGTGGTACACAAGCTCAAGACCCATACCTGCACCCTCTCCCGAAATTGGTTCCAAATGCAGATTACCATTTTTGTCGAAAGAGTACTTGGCACTAAAGTTTACTCTGCCAGGCCATCCCTTCTTGAACTGAGCAAGGGGATCTTTGTAGTATGTATCAGTCTCGCTATCATAGTAACAACCATATCTGTCATAGAATGACAAATCACCATCGGCAGAATCATCATCAATTGCCCTGATAGAAGTAAGTACGAAAGTAATCACATTGCCTGAAATGGTGTACTTGCCAAGATCCTTTTCACCCCAGGCTGGCATAATTTCCTCGTAGGTTCCATTTTTCTTGAAATTGAAGTGAATGTACACATCAGATGATGCTATCAACTCCTCACCAGGTCTGATACCCGACCATTCACCGACGATTGATGTCTCGTTCGTTTGGGGTTTTTCGACTTCGTCGTCATCACCACAGCTGCAGAAAGTCAATGCAGCGAAGGCCGCCATAAGGGCCATAACAAGATGTTTTTTCATTTGTAAAACTTTATTTATATTATATTGAGTTAATGTTGTTTTGCAAGAAATGTTACGTTTTGTTGCTTTACGGAATTATCGACAAATCTTCTCTAAGTCTTCCTTGTAGCAGGTGTCGCTGGTGTAGATGATGCCCCACCACTTGCCGTTCTTCTTATAGACAGCGGTAGATACTCGCCAGCATTTGTCAATAGGCCACATGAGTGTTGTCTCATTCTGTAATTGCAGATAGTCTGTCCATGCGTATTGTGGACTTTCTACAATAGTTGCTTCGTGAGAGCCAGGAACGAGGGGAGACGTAATGTAAATGTACTCCTCGCCATACTCGTTGTATCCGGACTTGAAGTTTGATACACTGTGATTCTCAAGCATGTACTTCTGACCTTTGTACCACCAATAGAAAGTATGCTGGGGAGCATAGTTTCCGTAGTCGCCATACTGTTCGTTGGACAACACGCTCAGAATGCCAGAGTTGATACCACCTTGCTTCATATCATTATAGCTGGACAACTGCTGATAGTTATCCTCTGTAGACCATAAACCGTGTGAGTAAACATACCAGTGGTCTTGTGCCGGCATTGCCTTCTTACCATCGGTATAGGTGAAGGTGTAGTTGTTGAGGTCAACCGTTATTATGGCGTCACCTCCGTTGTGAACGTCACGTGTAATGCTTGGCTGGAAGACATCTGTCCATACAAGTTTCGAGGTAGGGGTAGTGCGATACCAGGCAGAGGCATCGCCATAAGGAGACTTGCCATTGTTGGTGCGGTCAGGGAAATCATAATAAGTGAAGTATTCGGATGTCTTCCAACCCTTAACAGCTGAATCAGTAAACCAATCTGCAGGGTTCAGGTTACCATAGTAGAATGAACCTTCACTGTCACCTACTACGTCGAAGACGCCCATCAGTCCCTTTGGAGTAACGAAATACATGCGCGTAACGTCCCTCAAAGGCCAATTATCTGCTCGCTTTCCCGTGATATGGTATTCATAGAGGTTCGTACCCACCTTCTTCATACACTCATCAACAGGGTCTCCACCCCATTCCCAGTGACGGATGGAAACATCGGAAGAATACACTTCCGAGCCATCATCCTTCTGATGGGTTCCACCATTGCCATTGTCAGGTCTCCCCACAATGGGGTCTTCATCGTCACCACAGGAAGACAGAATCACAGTACCTGCGCATAACGAAAACGTGAGAAGTGAATACAAGAAAAAGTTTCTTTTCATACAGTTGATTTTTTGATTTGTTTATCTACTCTTGATTTTTCAATTTGCAAATTTAATACAAATTATTAATTTGTAAACATACAAAAGGTACAATTCGACTTTCATAACGTACAAATGTACTTTCAAAACGTACAAACATGGTGAAAATGAGGGTCTAACACCCTATGCAGATGGTTGGTGGAATCTTTAGTAAGCCACAGAGTTTCCTTCACGCTTCACTCAGTGTGCACTCAGTGTGCGCTCAGTGTGCGCTCAGTGTGCGCTCACAAATCCGTGAAGAAACGTGAGCGAACTGTGAGTAAACCTAATGCGAAGGTAAAACGAACACCGAAAAACAAAGCCCCCCTTCTCCGTCCCTTGGACAGGGACCAATATCTTGACACCGGCAAGGCATTTTCAGCACAAAATGCCTATAATCGTCGGCTTGAAAAGCTACGGGAATATATCGGGAATGTATCGGGAATATATCGGGAGGGCATCTGGAATAGAAAAATATTGGACAAAAAGAAAACGCGCCGGCACAAAAGCGTGTCGGCGCGAATATGATTAAGGGATAAAACTTGCTATGCCCTGTATATTACAGCTTGATGGTGATCATCTGGATGCTGTTGGGCTTAAGCTCGAGAGTCATCTTCTTGGCAGCCTTGAAGTCCTCTACCACGGGAGAAACAGGATGCTTGTCGTAGTTGTTCTCGTCGTCGAGCTTGCCAGAGAGAGTGGTCTTCTTGGCATTGGGCTTTACAGAGAAGCGTGAAAGGTCAACACTTGCCGTCTTGGTGTCGGGAGTCATGTTAGCCACCTTGACATAGAGTTCCTTCTTGTTGACATTGAGCACTACCGACTGACCAATCAGGTGGTTCTTGAACTCATCCTCGCCATTGGCAAACTTCACGCAGTCGCCATAGTAGTACTGACCGCTTGACTGACCGAACATCTGCTGCACATAGTAGCTGCAGGTGAAGAAGGGACGCTCGTTGTCGAAGTAGATCATGTTGGGGTTCCAGTTGGTGTTGTGCTTGTAGGCAAACAAGGGAGCATAAGAAGTCATGACAACCTTGTCGGCATTGCGCTCTACGTGCATGAGGTAGATAGCCTCAGCCAGGGCATCGCCGAACTGGTTCATCTGACCATGACCCTTGTCCTGTACAGAGTACTCGCCAAGGTAAACCTTGCACTTCTTGTCCTTGTAGAAGTCGTTGTCGTACTGACGAGAGTCGATGAACTGCTGACGGGGATCGTAGTAGTGCTCATCCATGATGGGAAGACCAATTTCCTCGGCCAGCTTCCAAGAGTTCTCATAGTCGGCATTACCGGGATGTGAACCAGGACCAGCAGTACCTACGATAACAATCTCAGGATACTTCTCCATCACCTTGTTGTACATATACTTGAAGCGCTCGATGAACTCAGGAGAGATCTTCTCCTCGTTACCGATACCCAGATACTTCAGCTTGAAGGGCTTGGGATGACCGGCAGCAGCACGTACAGCACCCCACTTGGTGTTTACGTCGCCATTAGCCCACTCGATGAGGTCGAGAGCATCCTGTACCCACTCGTCCATCTCGTCCATGGGAACGGCCTTCTGTGCCTGGGTGGGATACATATTCCAACCACCATTCACACCCTGGCAGCTCACACCACAAGGAAGGATGGGAAGGGGCTGCATGCCCATATCCTCGCAAAGCTGGAAGTACTCGAAGTAACCTACCTCCATTGACTGGTTGTAGCCCCAGGTATTCTTGAGCGACTTACGTGTCTCCTTGGGACCCACGGTAGTCTTCCAACGATAGGTGTCCCAGAAACCGTCGCCACCACCATGTGCCACACAACCGCCGGGGAAGCGCATGAACTTGGGGTTCAAGCCCTCAAGAGCCTCGGCCAAGTCCTTACGGATGCCGTGACCGTGATAGGTGTCCTGGGGAACGAGGGTTACCATATCCACGTCCAGCTCACCTTCCTCAAGGCACAGAATCTGCAACATGGCATTCTTGCAGTCCTCGCTTGCGGTGAATACAGCCTCGTACTTCTGCCACTCCTTGTCATAGACGTTGAGAGTAGTCTCAGCCAACACCTTGGGCTTGCGACCGGGCTCTGCCAGCACTACGCGTACGGGCTTACCCTTACCGCTCACGTTGCGCATGAAGATGCTGAAGTTGTACTTGGCACCAGCCTTGATGTTCATGCCGTTGAAACCATTGTTCTGCAAACCTACACCTGTCCAACCGTCGAAGTCGTAGTAGTGGCCAATGCGCTCAGCATAGATACGCATATAGGTGGGGTTGTTTGAATGGATAGGATTCTGCTGGCCGAAGTTGATGTAACCTGCAGAGTGACCAGGACGCTGGAAGGTCCAGCATGTGCCAGGTCCCCAACCATCGCGAACCTGAGGACTGTACTCAAAAGAACCGTTCTGCACGAGGTTGGCATTAAGACCACCATCGGCAGCAAAACTGATATCCTCGAAGAAGATACCGATAAGTTCGTCACTAATTGCCTTACCACCGGCAGGCGCCTTCATCTGTGCTGAGACACCCAGCGAAGATGCAAGCAGCATGGATGCTGCGAGTAGAGATTTTTTTTTCATTAAGATTAAATAGTTATATTTTTTTTGGATCGTTTTCTTCTCTATATTCTGGTATCAGAAACCGCTTTGTTTTTTTAATTTATGGTATCAGAAACCGCTTTGCTTGCAAAGATAGCAAAAAAATGTGATAGTGCCATCATTTTTGCCGAAATTATTCACTATGGCTCTGTTTCTCCCTCAATATAGCTCTCAAGGAACATGTGTTCGCCATCGAACACAGCATAGGTGAACTGCGTAATCCAGTCGCCAAGAATGATGATACGGTTCTCGCGCGAGAGCATCAGGTCGAGTTCGATATGGCGATGTCCGAAGACGAAGAAGTTCACGTCGGGATGGTCCACCATGTACTTCTTGGCAAACTGCACCAGGTATTCGTCAGCCTCGCCCAGATAGGGAGGGTCGCCACCCTCCAAGCCATGCTTCAGGCGACTGCGACGCGCCCACTCCAAGCCAAAGGGCATAGCCCATCGGGGGTGCAGGCATGAGAAGCACTTCTGGCAGAAACGATTGCGGAAGAAGGAACGCAGGATGCGGAAACTGCGACTGGGGTCACCCAGTCCGTCGCCATGCCCCATGAAGAACACCTTGTCGGCTATCTCGATGGTGATAGGGTCGTGATGCACCACCATGCCACACTCCTTCTCAAAATAATCCTTGGCCCAGATGTCATGATTTCCCGTAAAGAAATGCACCTCCACCCCATTGTCGGTAAGTTCGGAAATCTTGCCCAAGATACGCGTGAAACCCTTGGGCACCACGTACTTGTACTCATACCAGAAATCGAAGATGTCGCCCAGCAGATAGACGGCAGAGGCCTTCTCCTTTATCTCGTCGAGGAAACGCACCAGACGCCTCTCCTGCTGACGTGCATGAGGAATTGCCATACTGCCCAGATGGGCATCGGAAAGGAAATAGATGTTCTTCATAATTTATCGCTTCGCTAGTGAATAGTGAACAGTGAATAGTGAATAATATGCTAACAATCTGCGTCAGTTTTCAATCTCCAACCTTCATTTTCAGTTTTCAAGTAATGTGTTTACCCCCATTGGAGATAATTTCCAATCTTCAATTTTCAGTCGTCAATTTTCAACCTTCACTTTTCAACTTTTCACTCTTCACTTTTCACTAGGGCCAACGGCCCGATTAAAAGCCCAGTTCCAGTTTAGCCTCCTCGCTCATCATATCCTTGTTCCACTCTGGCTCGAAGACGAGGTTCACATCCACACGCTTGAATGTCTCAATGGTCTCCAGTTTCTGGCGCACATCCTCCACGATGAAGTCTGCCGCAGGACAATTGGGAGCCGTCAGGGTCATATCCACCTGCAACCAGTCGCACTCATCGTTGATGTCGATTTTGTAGATAAGACCCAGGTCGTAGATGTTGACAGGTATCTCGGGATCATAGACGGTGCGCAGCAACTCTATGACGCGTTCACTAAGCTCTACATTCATATCTTATATTTTACTTTTTTTTGATTTACAACTTTTCGCTATCGTAGTACGAGTAGTAGGTGCCCTGCCCTACCACGATGTGGTCTATCAACTTGATGGCCACGGCATCAAATGCCGTCTTCAGCTTGCGCGTTATGGCATCGTCCTCACGACTGGGACTGGCGCTCCCGCTCGGATGGTTATGGCAGAACACCACGCTCACCGCGCCTCCCAGTATGGCATGCTGAAGTACCACACGCACATCGACTGCCGAACCAGAGATGCCACCCGTAGAGACCACCTTGTAGCCAATAGGGTGATGCTTGACGTCGAGCAGGAGCAGATGGCATTGCTCGACGGTGAGGTCCATCATGCGCGGACGGATGTAGTCATACAGATCCTCGCTGTTCTCAAAGGAGAGTTTCTCGTCCACATGCTCCTTCATACGGCGCTTTCCCAGCTCACAGGCAGCCAGGATGGTGATGGCCTTTGCCTCACCTATCCCCTTGTAGCTCATCAGTTCCTGTAGCGTCATGCGACCCACAGCACCCAAACTGTCACAATGGTCGCGCAGGATGCGGCTCATCAGGTCCACGGCACTCTCCTTAGGCGTGCCGCTTCCGATAAGTATGGCCAGCAGTTCGGCCTCGGAGAGCGACTCAGCCCCATGTGCCATGAGCTTCTCGCGCGGACGATCCTCCTCTGCCCATTCGTTGATGGCAAGACGAGGTTCGGCTGACTGCAAGGCCTCCTTGTCGGGCTCGCACTTCTCCTCCTCGTGCACAAAGGGATTCCTTATGATACTATGGCGATTAAACATCATGCCTACTGTTCTTGGTTGACCAAATAAGTGTCACTTACTTAATGATATACTATTTATAGAAATTGTCCTTATACGCTTGCAGTTCCTCATTGCGCCCCATCACGCATCGCAGCCACCAGGCACGCAGGAAACCCGTTCCGTAGCCCATCAGCTGGGTGAACGAGGCACGTATGCTCAACAAGCCCACCCACAGACTCTTGTTGCGCAGGGCAGAGTCGATGCACACAAGCAGGCTGAACAGCACAAGGGGTGCCACGCCAGCGGCCATGAGGTAGGTTCCCACCCCTGCATAAGCCGTGAAGTGCAGGGCTATGCCAGCCACCATGAGCAGGCACATGCAGAAGACGCCAAGCGTGAATACCGCCGGCAGAAGATGCACCAGCTTCAGGGTGCCGGGATGGCGCTTGGTGAGGTTGATGCGGGCTATGCCACTATTGTGCACCTGCTTCCAGAACTTGCCCATGTCGGTACGGCGCTTGTGCCACACCCAGGCCTCGGGGAAGAGGCGGCAATGGGCACCACTCTTGCAGATGCGGTAGGAGAAGTCGATGTCCTCGCCGAAGCGCATGTTCGAGAATCCATTCAGACGCTTGTACAGTTCTGCCTTGATGCCCATATTGAAGGAGCGAGGATAGAACTTGTCGAGCGAGCGCGTTCCCTTTGACTGAGCCGAACCGCCTCGTATGCCTCCGGTGGTGAAGAAGCTCGTCATGGAGTAGTTGATGGCCTTCTGCACGGGCGAGAAGGAGGGGTGCGCACGGTCAGGGCCGCCAAAGGCATCGGCATGCGCCTCATTCAGTTCGTCCTCAATGGCTTGCAGATAGCCGGGAGGCAGCACGCAGTCGCTGTCGAGCACCAGGAGGTATTCGCCCTTGGCACGCTCGGCGCCATAGTTGCGCGTCTGTCCCGGTCCGGAGTTTGGCTTCGTATAATACTGTATGTCGAGCACGTCGGTATAGCGGTCGCAAACCTCCTCGCAAGGCAGGCTTGAACCGTCCTCCACCACCACCACCTCAAAATTGCGGTAGGTTTGGTGAGCCAGACTCTCCAGCAACTCGCCCACCTCGTCGGGGCGGTTGTACACAGGAACGATGATAGAATAACGTAATGCCACCATAATTATATTGTGCCCAGCCTATTCCCCACCACTTTTGCACCCTGACTACAGCCATAGGGCAGTTGAGCGATACAAAAGTAGTGCTTTCAAGCGAAACTGCCAAATATTGTCACAAAAAAAAGAGGACGAAACCGTCCTCTTATCTGTAAGGCAGAGAATCTGCCACATTTCGTCCGCTTAGGATTAGTCCTTGATACGGCCCAGGTAGCTACCGTCACGGGTATCAACCTCAACCTTCTCACCCTCGTTGATGAAGAGGGGAACACGAATCTCAGCACCAGTCTCCACCTTAGCAGGCTTCAAAGTGTTGGTAGCGGTATCACCCTTCAAACCGGGCTCTGTCCAGGTAATCTCGAGAACAACCTTTACAGGTACGTCAGCATAAAGCACGGTCTCGGTGCTGGCATCGGTAACAACCTCAACCTCCTGCCCCTCCTTCATGAAGGCTACACCGTTAACCTGATCAGCTGCGATGGGAATCTGCTCGAAGGTCTCGTTGTTCATGAAGATGAGATCCTCGCCCTCCTTGTAGAGGAACTGATAGGGACGACGCTCAACGCGTACATCCTCCAACTTCTCACCGATGTTGAAGCGACGCTCCAAAACGTTGCCAGAAACCACGTCCTTCAAGGTCACGTTCATGATGGTGTTACCCTTACCGGGCTTGCGATGCAAGAAGTCGATGCAGAAGTACAACTTGCCATCCATGCGGATGCAGGTACCTTTCTTGATGTCTTGTGAATTAATCATAAGATGTTTTCGTTATATTTTGAATGAATAATTATTATTTTCCCTTTTCAGGTGTCGCAGACGGACGCCTCGGCACATGGCATATCTGTGCACTTGCATTCGCACTACTTTTACATTTTGCGGGTGCAAAGTTACAAAAAAAAGTGAAAAGTGAAAAGTGAAAAGTGAAAAAATGGACTCAAACCAAAGAAAATATGAGTTTTAAAGGCACAAATTAGAAGAAAATCGCGGTAAAGTTTGCGTGTTTGAAAAAAAGTATCTAATTTTGCACCCCGAAACCGAAGACTTTCCTAACTTGGATGGCCAATTGGTCCGTGAGTATTTGCCTACTCTGCCAGGAACTGGATGCCCCGGGTATGATGGAAGGATTCGACAAATCGACAAATAAACAAAACAACATACAATTATGAAAAGAACATTTCAGCCCCACAACCGTCGTCGTGTAAACAAGCACGGTTTCCGTCAGAGAATGGCCACTGCCAATGGCCGTCGCGTATTGGCATCTCGTAGAGCCAAGGGTCGCAAGAAGTTGACCGTTTCAAGCGAGAACCACGGAAAGTAATCCACACGCGTGCTTGACGCACAAAGGACGAAAAAAAAGGAATAAGGAGCAGAGCCACAAGGTTCTGCTCTTTTTTTGTCTATAAATTTGCTCAATCCAACCGAAATGAGTATTTTTGCAGAGAAAATAGACATTATATATTTTTATTGTATCATTTTGCCCCTGCAAGAGGGAGAAATGGGCCGATAAAGACAATTTTGATTACTTGATTATGACCAAAAAGGAATTTGTGCGCAAGGTGTTCAGTCCCATGGTGGGTTTGAACCTGCTGGGTATGATATTATTGGTGGTACTGGTAGGCCTGGGCACCACCTGGTGGATGAAAAGCTACACCCGCCACGGCGAGGGCATCGACGTGCCCGATGTGAAAGGCATCCTGGTGAGCGACGCCAAGATAGCCCTGACGGGCATGGAGCTCGACTGCATCGTCATCGACTCCACCTACGACGCCAAACTGGCTCCCGGCATCGTCATCAAGCAGACACCTGGCCCGGGTTCACGCGTCAAGGCTGGTCGTGAAATCTACGTCACCATCAACGCCAAGAACGAACCCACCCTGCCCATCCCCAACATCATCGACAACTGCTCCCTGCGCGAGGCAGAGGCCAAACTGCTCTCGCTCGGCTTCAAGCTGGGTGCCTGCGAGTATGTGCAAGGCCAGAAAGACTGGGTGGTGGGCATCAAGT
>JAZLKL010000157.1:0-38489 GCA_045597585.1 Bacteroidaceae bacterium
CCCCCGCCAAACCCGCCGAAGCCCCCAAAGCCACCGCCAAAATCAGGCATGCCGCCACCGAAATCGGGCATACCACCACCAAAGCCAGGGAAACCACCACCAAAAGGAGGCATACCGCCATTCTCACCACCACCAAACTGCTTGCGCATCTCCTCAAAGTGTGCCTTCATCTCTTCGGGCATCTCGTCCATGTTGAAGCCGGGGAAGCCGCCAGGACCACCAAAACCATGATGGGCAGTACTGTCACCCTCGCCGCCACCAAAGCCAGGGAAGCCACCACCAGGGAAACCGCCAAAGCCACCAAACGAAGTGGTGTCACGACCCAGGTTCTGTCCAAGCGTAGTGACGTCGAGTGTCAAATCATTTACTACAATATCCTTCTTGGCATTGATACCCTTTACGCCATCAGCCTTTGCCAATACGTTAAGCTTTCCCTTACCCGAAATCTTAATCTTATCCTTGCTAAATATTACAGCAGCCTTCATAGTAGCCGTGTCAGGACAAGCCTCCACACATAGCAGATTTTCCGTACCTGCCTTGGCCACGATATGGGCACGCTTCTTGTTCTTGAGCCACAAGGTTGCACCTTCCTTACTGGTAAGGCTAAGGCCGTTGAGCGTAACTTTCAGCTTGTCTTTAGTGTTAATTACAAGGCGGCCATTATCGCTCTTGCCCTTGAGTTCAACGCTTACTTCATGAGCCTTATAACGACTAAGGATGTTGACAAGAGCGCCATTGGTCTGCACCGTCACACTATCCTTGCAGTTGTTCTTCACATCTACCTTGTTACCTTTGAAAGTCACCACCACATCATCGGCATTCGCATTCACGCTGCCAAGCAAACTCGCAAAGAGTATGAAACCAAATACTGTCTTTTTCATCATTTTCTATGTAAATTTCTTTTTATATGACGAGAGAAAATGCATTTGGTTTAATTGGAGAGAAGGAATTAATGTCTATTGATGCACGAAATAACAGAAATGGCAAAAAAACGGCTATCGCCTCACAACGGAAACGATAGCCGATTTTGCCAACCTGCATGACACATACAAGTCATGATTTTCAGGTTTACTTCTTCATCAACATTATCTTTAGAAGCTCCGTACAGTCCTTAATGGTAATCTTGCCATTGCCATCGATATCTGCAGCCAGTTTGTCGCAAAGAGGAGCATTCTCGTTCTGCAACAATACATCGCGCAAGAATTGCACATCATTGATGTCGGACACGCCATCCATGTTAATATCCTCAGGAACGGGAGCACCCAGATATGAAAGACGCAAGTTGTCGAAAGCCGTCCAGTCCTCCTTGACAGCCACATCCTTCTTGAAGCCCAGTTTCAGCACGCCATCGCTACCCACTCTCACTTTCAGGGAGTTGTTGTAGGCACCAGTCTGAAAATGTCTCACGGCGCCACTCATGCTATATGGGCAGTATCCCAAACCATCCACATAATGGTCGCTCTCTGGTTCTAGGTTCGATTCGCTCAGGTCGCTTGCTATGGACATCAAAGGTATCTGGTTGTCATTGCCGTAAAGATAGACATTACTCTGGCTACTTGTCTCGTCCGTGCCATTGCGGTAGAATCCCTGCACATCTATACGATAGATGCCTTCTGGCAATCCTGTAATAATCTGGTAGGCATCAAAGGTACAGTCATAGAATTCTGCACAATAATCGCCGTACTCAGAATCGCTACCCGTAACGCCGCCAATAGAGGGTTGACTGTTCTGCCACAAAGAGTTTCTTGAATCCGCACGCGAACATTTAGCACCATTTATCGCGAAGGTGACATCCTTTGGTGTACTGAATGAAGCTCCATTGCTCAAATCCTTCAAGAGATCCTCGGCCTTAACGAACTCCCAATAAGACCTGCCGGAGAACATGCCCAGCTCTACCAATCCGTTGTACGATTCTGTAAGATAGTATCTTACTCCATCCCTCTTGACAGATATCATATACTGGTTACCAAAAGTACGATCTACCTGATAATAGTAGAGAGTCTGGTCGCAATATATGTTGCTCAGCTCGTTATCGACAGCACACAGGTAATGTGCAGAATTGGTTCCGTCATTCTCCAGATAAAGTCCAGTATCAAACGAGGTTCCGTCTATTGTATTTGTCACCTTGACATCCATCACGGCGTAATCGGTAGCCACGGCATGGGTGCCCCAATAGGCTCCAGGCTGCAGGTAGTGGCCTGTCTGTGAATTTCTGAGGAAGTAAGTCCCCTCTTCAAGGTCAAACTTACGTATTACGGCCTCACCATCACGAACGTGCACCTTTGTACCATCCTCGAGCACGAAGATTACGTTCTTCCACCTAAAAGAGGCCTTATTATCATCGTCATACGAATCAACCTCATAAGTGAAACAGAAAACCTTCGAATTGCTGAACTTATTGTTGGTCATAGAACCAATCATGACACGGTACGAACCATCTTGCTGCTTGGCGCTCATCAAGGTCTGATGGCCGTTCAAAGGCGAAGCATCCAGTCTGCCTTCCTTTATTACTGGCTTTATAGTGCCATCAAAACAAAGGTCTAACTGCACGCCCACAACAGACTTCATGCCCTCCTTACATTGCAGAGCGAGGTAGTAAGAGTTAGCAGAACCTTCCATCTCAGCCCCGACCAAAGCATTTGCTTCGTCCACGATATACGACTTTCTATCATCAAGCTTTGTCTTGACGCCCTTTGTGTTTACCATCACGGTGTTCTTCGTCAAAATGGTCAGATTATCAGACGAAGAGTCTGACATCGTAATCTGACACACAACCTGCTGAGAGCCAAAAACCTGAAGTTGCTGTGAGGTTATCATCATACGGTATGAGCCATCCGATTTCTTTACGCAACCTACCTGATGGTCTGTTTTGCAACCGGGGATGGAAACATCGTCAATGGTTATCCCCAAAGGCAGATACAAGTCTGTCTGAAACATGGTCGTTTCGCTTCCCCCGGTCTCTAACTTCAGGGTTATCGTGCCTGAAGTACCCGACGAAGCCACTAAACCATTGGCAACCAGCACAGGCGTTGCCGACACAGCCCATAGTGCCGGATAGAGTAAACCTATAAGGCACAGGGCGAACATACGTATATAATTCTTGATCATGGTATTCTGTCTTTATTTATGGGTACTCCTTACTTTACAACCACTTTCTTGCCACCCACTACGTAGATGCCAGCCTTGAGATTCTTGTCGGCCATCTTTACACCCGAGAGGCTATAGATGCCTTCTGCACCCTTGTCTTCAGCCAAGCTCTCTATGCCAGTTACCATACCGTCCAATGAGATAGCAGAAGCATAGGCTGTAGCCATAGAGGGTTCAACAAGCTGTATGTTATTAACGAGAATGCCCTCGCTGCCTTCACCACTCAGCACCAATCCCAACAATTCACCATTCTCACGTTCAAAAAGTTGACTTTGCATAGAAGTAACCAGCACACGCCATACGCCATTGGCAATCTCGCGATAGCTAATGCTGTGTGAACCTGACAGGCACTCACCACGCATCACGCTTTTGATCTCCACATTCTCAGGCAAGGTTACGTCCATCTGTAAAGCCGTATAGTCACATCCGCCGGCAAGGTTCAGCATCAAACAACCCTCTTGCATTTCTGCAGTCAAGGCCACATGGCCAGCCTTCTCTGCCGACTTAACCTTTCTCATAGCACGAACTTCGCCCACACCCAAGCCGATGTTGGCTACACCTACAAAGTCTGCTGCCGTGATAGCCTTGTCACCATCGACATCGGCAGCCATGAAATAAAGATTCTCGTCCTTGTACATCATGATACCCTTGGCCACATGATAGAGGTCAGCCACATCCACGTCCGAATCGTTGTTGACGTCGCCCTTGATGTAACTACCTGATGCAGGCTCGCGCTTCACCACATAATAGTCATTCCAGAACTCACATGTGATATATGCATCGTATAACAATTCAGGACAGGTAATGATGGCATTCGCACTAAGGGTGCTACCAGCACCAGGAACGAATATGTTGGGAGAAACATTTACGTAAGAGAGAGAGGTACAATCCTCAAACATGCCAGCCATGTCGGCCGTGTTTTTCACATTGAATTTGCTGATGTCGAGAGAGGCAAGATTTGTACACCCCTTAAACATACCGTTCAGGCAGGTTGCATTACTGGTATTGAAATGGCTCAGGTCGAGCGACTCCAACGACTCACAACCCTCAAACATACCACAATACTCAGGATGGCCGAATGCTTCAACACTCTCGGTATTGAAACTGTCCAGGTTGACAGACTCAAGTAAAGTGCAGAATGCAAACATTGTATCCATGGTCTTCACCTTAGCAGTATTGAAGCTGCTCAGATCAAGGGTGGTGAGACTTGCACAATCGCGAAACATTGAACCCATCCATTCTGCACTTGCTGTATTAAAGTTCTTCAATTCAATAGAAGTCAGTTTGTTGCAATTCTGGAACATGTTCTGCATGCTAACCACCTTGCTTGTAACAAAATGGCTCACGTCAAGAGAAGTAAGACTGCAGCAACTTAAGAACATAGAGTTCATGGCAGTTACGTTCTGCGTGTCGAAACCGCTTACATCAAGAGAGGTAAGAGACGAGCAACCATTGAACATGTAACTCATATCTGTCACATTATGTGTATCGAAACCACTCAAGTCAAGAGAAGCAAGCTGCGTACAATATTCAAACAGGTAATGCATGTCTGTCACGCAACTTGTATCAAAGTTTTTAAGGTCAAGTGATGTAAGGCCGGAACAGCTTCTGAACATTCCCTCCATACCTGTCACCTTGCTTGTATTAAAACTGCTTACGTTAAGATTCTTGAGTGAATAGCAATTGAAGAACATGCCCGTCATATTGGTAACGTTCTGCGTGTCAAAGGAAGAAAGTATGATGAACTCAAGATTGGTACATCCTGCAAACATATCATACATGGTAGTCACCTTACTGGTATTGAAATTACTCAGGTCAAGAGAGGTGAGAGAACTACAATTGCTAAACATACCCTTGTTCATGCCATCGCCCATGTTCTCCACATTACTTGTATTGAAGCTGCTCAGATCCAAGGATGTAAGGCTGGAGCAACCCGAGAACATACTTGCCATGGTATAGGCATTTTCTGTGTCAAACGAGGTCAGGTTAAGACTGGTGAGATGATCACATCCCGCAAACATACCGGTGAGCTCGGCATGCTCGGCTACAGTACTGAAGCTTGAGCAATCCAGCGATGTGAGCGAAGCGCAACCAGAAAACATCCAGCTAAGGTTGTCAGCCGACTGGGTGCTGAAATGGCTGATATCAAGGGTTTTAAGTGACGAGCATCCCAGAAAGACAGCATTCATGCAGCTCACCTTATCCGTGTTGAAGTTGCTCAAGTCAAGAGACGTAAGAGACACACAGCCTTGAAACATATACTGCAAGGTGGTGACGTTATATGTATTCAAATTGGTGACGTCCACATTCTCAAGCGAAACACAATCAGAAAACATATAGCTCATGTCTGTCATGTTTATAGTGTTCAAGTAGTTGAGGTTTACAATATCCTTTAAAGAGTAAAGACCATGGAAAAGTCCACGTCCATTGCCTCCATCTACTTCATAGTCGAAAATTGAAGGAGCAAGGAATGCCAAGCCAGAAGTATGAATAGTAACCTTATTCTTTGCTTTGTCATAAACTGCATACACAGGATGAACACCGTCTGTGACTTTCCTGCCAGGAGTAAGGAAACTGCTTGCCTTAAACTCAATGGTCTTCAAATCGGCTTCAGGAATGTCTCCTGCCGTTGTAACAAGGTCACAAATGATTTCGTGCAAGTTTTCTGGTAGATTACCGTAACTTTGCGCGCACACAACATTAGATAACGATAACAAAATCGCAACAACACATAATTTTAAATTCTTCATAATAGTTCATATTTTTAGTTTTTCACAGATTACTAAGACAGCATTACTGAACTCTTCCGTGTAAGCCAGGCTCAAATTCCTTATCACCCGGCTTACTCAACATACACAGTGGCAAAATTAGCATATTATTATTATTTGAACAACAAAAAACGAAAAAAAAGCATAAAAAAGCATAAAAAAGCAAAAAAAAAGTAAAATTTAGGCCCCAAACAGCTATTTTGGCCTAGTCTTTACACATTTCTAACCATTTCTTGCTCAATTATGTCAGTTATAGCTGGCACCTATTGGCATTACAACGTGCATACGCTCGTCATCTTCTATATAACAAGTAGATATTTAGTGATGATAAAAAACTAACCTGATACGATTTGTGATGTTAGCTTTTTATGGTAACGATTCATCTTTTGGGCTGTTTTTGTTTCATTCATCAGTTACGATGCTCGCATCGCGCCCTCTTCATGAAGCAAAAACATCTCATAAATCTGAGGTTAAATCGTACCAGTTTATTTTTTCACCATCACTTAGCATTACCCTTCCCCACTTCAGAGGTTAGGAGGGCTATTTCTATCAAAAAAACAAAATACAGACAAAAAAATCCCCCAACAAGGGAGATTCTGTTGAAATCTCACTCGTTGGGGGATGTATGAAATGAAATCCACGCCTCGCAGACAGAAGCCTGCATAGAGGCAGCATCATCTTCTTACTTAAAGATAAGGGGTACGAACTGGTTGAGGCAACGACGCCAGGTAAGCCACTCGTGAGCGGTGCCCTGAGACTCGTAATATACGTTCTTCACGCCTGCAGCATCCAACTTCTCATGAACAGCCTTGCTGCCCAGGTTTTCCTCGGTACCAGTACCGATGAAGATGGTCTTGAGCTGCTTGTTGACATTGGCAGCATTGCCAAACACGCCGTCGTAAGTCTTGGTGATGTCACCATTAGCCAAAGAGAAGATGGCTCCGCTGAAAGCACCCAGATGCGAGAACTTGTCGAGGTTGGTCAGAGCGATGTCGAAAGACTGCTTACCACCCCATGAGAGACCTGCCATGGCACGACCCTCGCGATTAGCCTTGGTGCGGAAAGTCTGGTCGATGAAGGGGATGATGTCGTCGGTAAGTACCTTGGTGAAAGAAGTACCGAAGTCGGCCATCGACTCACCGGGCTTAGAACCGAAGCCATAGTCGCAGTTACCATTGTCCATTACCACAATCATAGGAGTAGCCTTGCCCTGAGCGATGTTGTTGTCGAGGATGTCGGCCATCTTGCCCTGACGATGCCAGCCGGTTTGGTTCTCAGCCATACCATGCTGGAGGTAGAGCACGGGGTAACGCTTCTTGGGGTTCTTCTCATACTCAGCAGGAGTGTACACATAGCATTGGCGAACACGATTCTCTACGCTACTCCAATACTGGCACATACGCACCTGACCGTGCATGATATCCTTGTTGAAGGTATAGTAGGCAGCCTCTTCGGCTGTCTCGGGAATCTCAATCTGACTGGCAAAAAGGCCACAGCCATATACTGACTCGCTGCTGGGGTCGCTCACACGAGCACCATCTACCTCGATGAAGTAGTAGTGGGGACCTACCACCAGGGGGTCGGTCATAGCCATCCAGTTGCCCTGACCGTCATCCGTCATGTCGTACTTCTTGTTGCAGATGTCCACCACCACGCTCTGTGCTCCAGGAGCCTTTACCTTGAAGATACCACGGCTGTCGGCGGTAACCTTGGGGAATTCAGAAGCGGGGATGTTAGTAGAAGCCGAGGGAGCCTTGGCAGCAGCCTCAAGCATGGCCTTGTCCACTACGGGGATGGGCTTGGCACCACGAGCCTTGTTGAGGAAGTTGACCATACGGGTCAGATTCTCCTCGGTGTACATATTGAAACCATGACCACCACCTTCTACAGGATAGAACTCGGTAGTGATGCCTGCAGCCTTGATCTCGCCGGCAAACTCCTCACCCTGGCAGAAAGGCACCACGTTGTCCTTTGTGCCATGGAACACGATGATGGCAGGGTCGTTCTTGTCGAGGAACGAGATGGGGCTTAGGGTCTTGTACTTGTCGGGGTTATCCTTCTTGGATGCACCACCCAGCAAGGCACGTTCTGGGGGATTGTCACCCATGTTCATAGCCTCGCCACAATCCATATTCAAGAGATCGATAGGACCACTCCAATCCACAGAGGCAAACACCTTACTGCTCTGGTCGGTGTACTTACCGAGCTTACCCTCGATGTCAACCGTCTCCTTGCCGATCTTGCCGTCCATAGTGCCAGAGGTGGCACCCATGAAGGATGACAGATGACCACCACTTGAGAAACCACTGGTAGCAATCCATTGAGGATCGAAGTGGTACTTCTCGGCATTACCGCGAATCCAACGGATTACGGCCTTGATGTCGTGGCTCTGTGCAGGCCATTGGGCATCCTGGATAGAACGGTGGTTAGGGCAAACCACAGCATAACCTGCCTTCAGCAGGGCTGTAACGATAGTGCCGAGGTCGGCAGCACCCTTACTGTTATTACTCATCCAGGCACTACCATAGATGTGTACGACTACAGGATACTTGTCTGCCTTGGTATCGGGCAGATAAATGTCCATAGTGTGGAAGGCCTGGCCGTCGTCAGCATAGTTGATGTCGGCAATTTTCTGCGAACAATGCATGTCTTCTACCTTAATCTGCTGACCACCAAAGCCAAACTGGGCATTAGCGTTGAGTGCAGAGAAGAGAAGCGCTCCTAAAAAAAACTTTTTCATATTAATATCTATAATTTTGAATATAAAGTTTAAATATGTTATCTTAATATTATGACCTCAAAATGTAAAAATGGTTTATTTTGCTTAGCAAAAAATGTAAGAAAAAATAACGCGCAGAGAACCCACTCACAAGCCCCTACGCGTCATTTCTTTCATTTTCAATTCATTATTTGGTTGTGACGTACGCAGCTCAAAAGTGTACTTTTTTCATCTTTCGACTCCATGCAGGGCAGTTGCATAACGAATAGTTGGCTATTGCATAATGCGAACGATGTCCCCGGAAATCACTCTTGAGTGGTACAGCCCCCCCCCTCTTACTTAATACCGTTGAGCTGCCACTTGCTGTTATCGCTGTTGAAGTCGAAAGCACCCAAGGTGGGAGTACTGTCGGCAATAGAGATAAGGCAAAGCTTCTCGTTGCAACCAGGGATAGACTTAGGCATGATGCGATAGGTGCCATCGGTCAACTGGTCGATCTGCCACAACTGCTCGGGAGCACCAGAGTACTCAGGCACGGTGGTAACCTCCTTGTCGGCAGTAGCTGCCAGAGCACGGTTAGTACCAGCGATGGTAATCTTGAAATAGGGCTGACCCAGGAAACCACCTACACCATCAACGGGAGTGATCTTCCATTGCTGGTGAGGACGAGCCAGGAAGTCGCCGTTACGAACGCCGATCTCACCAGTAGCCCACTTACCCTGCACGTCAGCAAGTGCCTGGTTGGCAATAGGCTCAATCTTCTGGTTGGGGTCACGACGGCCAAAGCCACCACGACGAGCCACGTTCAGACGCTCAAAGTCAACAGCCAGCTCCAATGAGTAGCCATGGCGCTGCGACTCGATGTCATACACACCCTCTGCCACGTTCTTGCCTGCCTCGGGCCATCCGTTCTTCCACACGATGGGACGAATAGCCAAGGTGCTCATACCTGAACGCTCGAAGTCTGCCTCCCAGTGGAACGACATCTTCTCAAGACCATCTGCTACGACGGTACGGCCAAAGTGACCAGCACCTACCTGGCGCAAACCACCCTTGACAACCATCTTGCCACCACCTTGCAACATGGGGCGCCCCACATTGTCAAGATAAGGACCTGTAACGGTCTTTGAGCGACCACATACAATATTATAGGTAGAGTTCACACCATCGCAGCAGGTACCGTGTGTACCGAGCAGATAGTACCAGCCATCCTTGTAGAAGAGTGCCGATGCCTCGCAGTCGATGGCAACGTCAAGCTCCTTGTTACCCTCTACGCGCTTACCGGTCTTGGGATCAAGCTCGAAGAGACGGATATGACCGAAATAGGTACCACAGGTAAGCCACAGGCGGCCCGTGGTGGGATCGAGGAACAAGCAGGGGTCGATGCAGTCGAAGTCATCGCCATCCACACTACCAGCCACCTCCACGGGGTCGCTGAACTTGAAGTCGGGCGACTTGGGGTCGAGTGTCTTGTTCCACATGGTCAGCATGCGGCCGCTGTGCGAACCACCCAGACCACCACCGGTAGCACCATAGGCAATGAGGTAGCGGTCGCCAATCTTCATGGCATCGGGAGCCGCACCACCACCGGGGCGCTCAGCACCGCTGTCCCAGGTCCAACCGCCATCGGCAGAAATCAAACCGCCGCCACCGGTACCAAAGGTGTAATACTTGCCATCACACTCTACCAAGGTAGATGGGTCGTGAATATATGGATTGCCTGTCTGTGCATTAGCATTCAGAAGTGAGCCGCAAGCAGCTATAGATAATAATAAGAACTTTTTCATTGCCGTATTTTATTTGATTGTGTAACCACTCTTGATAACTTTTCCGTTCTCGTCCACAATACGAACACAGAAATCACTCATACCAGGACCATTGATGATGGCGCCACGGATAATGTTTTCACCCTTCTTGAGGTTGATACGACGAGACATGCAGTCGTCAGCCACCATACGACGGTCGCTCGACATCAGCAGCACATCCTCACCATTCACCCACCATTGTGAGGCAGAGTTTGAACCTACAGAGAGGCGCACATTGTTCATGTCCTCATCGCAGTTGATTACGGTAACAGCCCAGTAGATCACACCATACACACGCTTGATCTCGTGCTCGCCAAAGCGCATCAGCTTGAAGTTGTAGTTCTTGCTATCCAGCTTGTGCCACTTCAGGGTCTCGGTAGCCTTCTCGAATTTTGGAGGCTCCATTGACATGCGACGGAAGTCCATGGGCTGTCCGGGCTGACCGGCAGGACGGGGTTGCTCCACCTGCTTGTCGAAAGTCACCTTCACCTTCTGGCCATCCTTAGGCAGAATGGTCATCTGATTCTTGAAATACTCCTTTGCGAAGACCTCACGCAAATATGAATCCACGAAAACGGTATTCGAGCGGTTTGTTTTACTAATGGGCTCCAAAACAGTCCATCTCCTGATAAATCCTTCGCCATCGGGCGATACTGCTTCCGTTCCTGCAGGAAGGAAGTACTTCTCTTGTGCATTAGCCGACATGCAACTGAGGGCCAAAAGCACTCCCACAAATAGTTTTTTCATTTTGTACTTATGATATTAGTTTCACGATGATTTTCACATAGTATCATGATATCGGCTACAAAGGTACAAAAAAAGCGCCTTATAACACTTTGGATTTTGATACAAAAACTATTGTAAATTGTAACATTTGCACTAATTTGGGCAAAAATATGCCTTTTTTGGTGCCATTCATTCAATTGATAATTGATAATTGACAATTGACAATTGCCTTTGTCGAGCCCTTTGGCCTTCGCAATGCGACAAGGGGCAACCGTTCGCCAAAACCAGGCAGAAACAGCTACACCTTATTATATATATAAAAGAAGGCATACAAACTTTGACATGAGTTATTCTCCAAAGGCGCATAACTTCCACGAGTTCTTCTGCATTGTGCATTATGCATTGTGAAGGCCGAAAGGCTCGATGAAGTCAATTGTGCATTATGAATTATGAATTGTGAATTATGAATTGTGAATTGCCAATTGCGCATATCATTTTTCCAACAATATGGTGTCATTTGCTTACATTTTGCTACAAAGCGTCATTATAGGTGCAGAAAAGTCGAAAAAAGTAAGCACGAATAGGTAAAAAGTAGCAAATTCACGTTTTTTTTAGCTAAATACAAACTTTTTTCTATTTTTTCTTGGGTGGTTACTTGTTTTTTGCTACCTTTGCAACATCAATTAAGATAAAAATCAAAAAACAACAAGTTTAACTAAAACCAACAAAAGATTCCGACTATGGACGCAAAAAAGGTTTTGGAAGATCTGAAAAGACGCTTCCCCAATGAGCCTGAGTATCATCAGGCAGTAGAAGAGGTACTTGGCACTATCGAAGAGGAGTACAACAAGCACCCCGAGTTTGACAAGGTTAATTTGATCGAGCGTCTTTGCATCCCCGATCGCGTATATCAGTTCCGTGTTAGCTGGATGGACGACCAGGGTAACGTACAGACCAACATGGGTTACCGTATCCAGCACAACAACGCCATTGGCCCCTACAAGGGTGGTATCCGTTTCCACCGCAGCGTAAACCTCAGCATCCTGAAGTTCCTTGCTTTCGAGCAGACCTTCAAGAACTCTCTGACAACCCTCGCTATGGGTGGTGCTAAGGGTGGTTCTGACTTCAGCCCCCGTGGCAAGTCCCACGCCGAGGTAATGCGTTTCTGCCAGGCATTCATGTTGGAGCTCTATCGTCACATTGGTGCTGACTGCGATGTTCCCGCTGGTGACATCGGTGTTGGTGGCCGTGAGGTAGGCTACATGTTCGGTGCTTACAAGAAGTACACTCATCAGTTCGAGGGCGTGCTCACTGGTAAGGGTCTCGAGTTCGGTGGTTCACTCATCCGTCCTGAGGCAACCGGTTATGGTACCGTATATTTCCTCCGTGCTATGTTGAAGACTAAGGGCTTGGAGGTTGCTGGCAAGAAGGTGCTGATCTCAGGTTCAGGTAACGTAGCTCAGTATGCTGCTGAGAAGGTTCTGCAGCTCGGTGGTACCGTAATGACTATGTCTGACTCTGACGGTTACATCTACGATCCCGAAGGTATCGATCGCGCTAAGCTCGACTACATCTTCGACCTCAAGCAGGTACAGCGTGGCCGTATCAAGGAGTATGTTAACGAATATCCCAACGCTAAGTACGTTGAGGGTGCTAAGCCCTGGAACGAGAAGGCTGATATCGCTCTTCCCTGCGCTACTCAGAACGAGTTGAACGAGGAGCAGGCTAAGGCTTTGGTTGCTAACGGCTGTATCGCTGTGGCTGAGGGTGCTAACATGCCTACCACTCCCGATGCTATCAAGGTATTCCAGGATGCTAAGATCCTCTACTGCCCCGGTAAGGCTTCTAACGCTGGTGGTGTGTCAGTATCAGGTCTTGAGATGGCTCAGAACAGCCAGCGTCTCTCTTGGACTTCTGAGGAGGTTGACGCTAAGTTGCTCTGGATCATGGAGAACATCCACGTGAACTGCGTGCAGTACGGTACAGGGGCTGATGGCTATGTAAACTACGTGAAGGGTGCTAACGTTGCCGGCTTCATGAAGGTAGCTAAGGCTATGATGGCTCAGGGCGTATTCTAAAAAAGACAACATTCCCCATCCTCCTCCCTCCGGAGAGGAGAAAGGAAGACAATACAAGACGGACTGTCCCCCAAAGGATGGTCCGTCTTTCTTTATTGCATTATGCATGTTCTCCTCCTTTTGTTCTCTCGCAATGGCAATAATCTGAAAGCCCTTGTCCTTATACTTTTCGTAGAGCGGAATCAATTCCTTAGCATGCTTCCTGCATGGACCGCACCATGATGCCCATAGGTCGATGTAGATAATCTTTCCTGTATAAAGCGATGAGAGTTTTACAGTCTTGCCATCGGCAATGCATACGTCATAGTCGATATACTTGTTGCCAGAGATAAGATCTATTGTACTTAACGAGTTCTTTATGCTCTCATGGTAAGGGTGTCCCTGATACTTTTTGCTGTAAGTATTCTTGTATGAACTAAGTTTGTAAGGTGTCGTCGGATCGGAATGTGCTCTCTTTGAAGAAGCCAAGCTCAATCTCATATCTGCCAATCCATAGAGACAAGGATGCTAATCAAGTCACTTTATGGTTGCTGTTCTCATCTTAAAGAATGCATCTTCCGATTCCTTGTTGACTCTGCAATAACAAAATACTACTTTCCTAATATTCTCTTTATCAAGTTCTCAAATACATTCAGGTTACGTGGATCTGCATTGACATCAAAGAGATTGCCCTGCTGGTCGAAGAGCTTGTAGGTTGGGAAGGCGTTTATCTGGAGATAGTTCTCTACAGCCTTCTGCTGAGCGTCCGGCAGATTGTAGTGCACCACGTTGTCGCCTGTGATGTTGTATTCATTGATGACATTCTTCCAGTTCTCCTCCGGTGAACGGTTGGCGAGGTAGAGATAGACGATAGGATAATCCTTCAGACGCTCATATTCCTCCTGCGAATGTGAGAGAGCCTCCTTGCAAGGACCGCACCATGTGCCCCAGACATCGAGTAGAACGAGTTTGCCACGATATGGTTCAATGATCTTGCGCAGTATCTGCTCGCCCTCGCTGAGCTCCTTTACATCATCGTTTGATTTGAGGTTGTCGGAAGAGAGTGTGCGCTTGCTGATGGCTTCATACTTGTCGTTGAGTTCGTGGATGGCTTGCTTGGCAGCCTCATACTCAATGTTGGCATCGACAAAAGCAAGAATACTAGGATTCAATGTCGAGCGATCATGATCTATATCATTATAAAACTTTGTAGCGAGTGCGATGTCTTGCTTCGTCTTGTCCCAACCGAGCGAGTCGGTAACGGAAAGAAACCTGTCGAAGTCGTAGATGCTGAGGATAGGAATAACAGCCTCCTGCACACCTTCACGCGAGAAGATTGCATTTACGTCTGATACGACTTTGCAGTTGTTAAAGTCATCCACCACCTTCTGTTTAAGGCTGTCAGGAGCCTCTTCCATGTCTTTCTTGAATGACTGGAAAGCGGTAGTATGCTTACTGATGATAGCCATATCCTCATTGCTGAGCTTTATCTTTCCTTCCTTGTTAGCTCTCTTTAAGGCATAGATTGAAGGCATCTCAACAGGTTCTGGCAGGTGACGGAGCAAGTGGTTGCTATAGTCGCGACTGAAGGATGTATAGCGGTTGCCAAGAGCAGTATAAGGTCCTTCAATCTTGTTCCAATAGTTCTCCGTCACGTAGTCAACGTATTCCTGTGGCAGGGTGAAGTCAGGCATGCTGTAACATCTCTGCATCAATGAGCCACCTGCAGAGGAGATAATATCGTTGCGGAGAAGATTGACGGTACGTGCTGAAAGTGTTGGATGTTCCTTGCACAGAGCGTCGAGCTTCGATAGTGCAGCATTCTTAAGGCTATCGCAATTAGCAAGATAAGGCATTGGTCCTCCAAGTTCTTGCAGTTTCTGATAGTTACCTCTATCGAGACACCCATAGTTGGCAAGCCACTCGTTCTGCATACGTGCGTTGCGTCCCATTATGAGAGTCTTGTCCTCGGCAAAGTCCTTCAGGAGAAAGTAAGTCTCGCCAGGTTCTACAACGAACACGACGTTGCTTCGTCTCCAGTCGCAATAGAGCATCTGGGTGTTATCTACGGGCATACGAAGAGTGAAGAAACCGAGTGAGTCAATAGGGGTAGAGTACATCTTCTCGCTGTCGGTAAAGATGCCTTCGTATGAGGCTTCAAACTCATGACTGAGGTCACGCATCTCCTGAGGCATGTCCTTGTACCAACCGATAATGGTGATGCTGTCACCCATGCGATAACCGTTGTCAGCAAGTTTTGTCATGGTGTCTTTTGCAGGATAGTCGGGCAGAGAGCTACTTGTTATCATACTGCAAACGGTCTTGTCCTTGCCCACCATGATGGTACGCTTGCCAGCCTTTGTCTTACTTATCTTTATTGTAATGGCATCGTTGCCGTTCTTTGCCTTGATGGTAAAGGCGCCCTTTTGCTCTGTCTGCGAAGTGATGTTCCAGATATTACTGCCATAAACAAGATGATCCTTGCCCACGCCAAGAATCCAGTCGCCCGTCATTTCATTGCGCCAGTATGTGTCGGCAATGCCTTTCTTCATGCCGTAACGGTCGCGAATGTCGTTGATAGTGAATGCTCCCGGCATGTTGAACGTAATGGACTTCACATCCTTTGGCAGAGGATTGAAGATAATGTGAATATCCTGTTCACCCGACTGAGGAATGGTAATGCCAGCATTAAGGGCATAATCCTTGATACCCTTAATTTTATAGTCCTCGCCATCAGCTTGTAGTATGGTCTCGCTTGAGAAGCCAATCTGCTGTCCGGCAGGAAACTCCATGTGCAATGTAAGCACGGTAGCAGTATCGCAGAACTCAACCTTGCTGATGCTTAGGCGTTGTGTAATACGGTTGAACGCTGATAGTGGTTTCTTCCATACGACTCTTTTCTGCGCCCAAGATGCAGTAAAGCAAAACAACAACACAAACAGCGTAATAAAAAACTTTTTCTTCCTCATCTGCACTAACTATAATTTAGAATATTTTCATTATATGTGGGAAGGGCGTAAACCCTTTGTTGACTTGTTAACTCTTTAGGATACAGCCACGGATAAGATAAAAAGAGACAAAATTACTACACATTTTTTAATTACGATTCATCTTCGGCCTTAAAAGATGCTAATTTAGCGAAAAACTTGCCATAATGTTGGTCAGACGTAACATTTCAAGACTACTTACACCCCTTTTTGCAGCCCGAATCGGCTACCAGGTTGGCCATCATACCAAAAAGTTCCTTCCAACTGAGGCCAGGGTACTAAATACCGAACCGCCGACGTGTGCGCCAAGTACAGGGTAGAGCATCGAAACGGCGGTTCATACATGCTTTTGACACCTGCATAAGTAGGATTTTGACACATTCTGTGCCCTTGCCGAGTGTTGCCATCTTAGGGACTTTGCTGCTTGAAATAATGTATTTCATTGTAAATCTGCTTTTTAGATGAAATTTGATCTATCAAATCTTCCAATTCCAAATCTTCCAATTTTTAATTTGAGGTGTCGTTTTTCTTTAATATATCTTATAACTATATATAATATAAACAGTTATAAAATTATTAGAAACAGATTTTGCATACCAAATCTATTTGGAAGAAACTGGAATTGGAAGAAACTGACGGTTGATGACTGCATGTTGCCTCCTTCCTCTACAAGGCCTAACTTGTAGAAAGCCCCTATGCCTCCTGGAAAAAACACAAAAAAAAAACAAAATCATCGCATCAACACGAAATAGAGGGGCAAAAATGAAGGAAATGGCAATTTCTTTTAATACAATTATGAATTAACGAAAAAAAAACACTACCTTTGTGAAACAAGGAAAAACCAAATCTGAAAAAATGGAAACCTTCACACCTGAAGAACTAGACAAACTGACGAAAGAAGAATTGTATCTTTTGCTAAAAATGCAGCTGGAGCGTAACGAACTGCTTGTCATGCAGAACAAGTTCAACATGTATCGCTATGACTGCACAACTGGCATTATGCACCTGCTGCTAAGAATGCCCAATGGGGAAATAAAGAGAATTGCCTTCCCTGATTATTTCAACACAACCCCCAGCCTCATCTTCGAGGAGAAGGAGCATGCCCGAATAGTGGAAAACATCAAGCGCATCATCAACGAACCGGATGTCCCCAAGACAGGATCGGTAGGTTTCACATACAAGGATGGACGCCATATCAGTTGCGAATACAAGACGGTTTACGACGAAAAAGGCAAAATAATAGCCGTAGTAGGTCAGCACGTGGACATGTATGGCACGCATGAACGACTCATGTCAACCATCCATACCCTGAGCGAGAGGATGACCTACACGGAGACGCTTTCAAGCATCTACGAGACAGCCATCGACTTCAACCTAAAGAACGGAACCTACAAGGTGCTTCGCGGCACGCCTGCCGTAAGAGCCGTCACGGGTCAGGTTGCCAACATCAACGACTTGGCAAGGGTGTTCCGCGACTTCTACATCGACAAGGAATACCATGAGCTGTTTACGGAATTTGTAAACCTGGAGACCGTAAGCGAAAGAATCTACGGCCGAAAGTACCTCAGCTGCCAGTACAAGACCACCAACATAGGTTGGTGCGAGGCTCGTATCATCCCCATGGCTTTGAGCTCAAACGGGAAGGTCGAGAAGGCCCTCTTTACCACCGAGATAATAGAAGCCAAGCGTGAGAAACTGGAAGTAAAGAACAAAAAGGACGAAATAGACACGCTTACAGGTATGCTTCGTGTCAGCTCAGGAGAGCACATCATCAACCTTTCCCTGAAGAACCGGCACAAGGGTCTGTTCATGATGCTTGACTGCGACTACTTCCATGCCATCAACACCATGCTGGGGCAACCCGTAGGCGAACTGACGCTGATAGAAGTGGCCAGGGTGCTGAAGGAAATGTACCCCCTTGACATTGCCCTTCGTGTGGGAAGCGATGAGTTTGCACTTTACCTCACCAACCCCGATGCCATCAACACCATTGAGACAGAAGGAGAGGAGGCATTGTTCAAGCAACTGAGCGAGGAACTCAAGAGGATAAACATCCCCGAGCTGAACGGCATCACCGTCAGCGTATGCGGAGGACTCATCTATCTAACCGACGACTTCTCGACAGACTACAAAGCCCTCTATGCAAAAGCCAGCGCACTATGCCTGGAGGCTAAGAAGAAGGGCTATGCTTCTGTCTGCTGCCAAAGGCAATAAGCACGAAAAGGGAAGAAAAGGGTTGAGGGGAGGACGAAGGGGTTAATCCCAGCACTCAATGTCCTGCTCTATCTCTGGGAATTGAGAACGATGAAAGGAAGGGTCCTTACCTTCCTTTCGTTGTGAAAAATAGTCCTTGTAAAGACGGACCACCCATCGCGACAGAAGGAGGAGGGCAAGAAGATTGATAAAAGTCATCAACGCCATGCCAAGGTCAACAAGCGCCCATGACTGCTGTAACGACATAAAGCCTCCTGCCAGAACCGTAAGCCCCGTTACCACACGGAATGCCTGCACAGCCCACTTCTTCCGGGTGATGAAACGGATATTGGTCTCACCAAAGAAATAGTTGGCAATAACGGTACTATAGGCAAAGAGGAAGATGGCAGCGGTAAGGAACCAACGTCCGAAGTTGCCAAGATGATGTTCCATGGCCGTACCCGTAAGCACGATGCCATCCTCGCCGTTGTCATAAACGCCCGACAGGATGATGACAAAGGCCGTACACGTACAGATTACGATCGTATCAGTAAACACGCCAAGCGACTGCAAGAGTCCTTGCTTCACGGGGTGCGAGATGCTTGCCGTGGCAGCTGCATTGGGAGCACTACCCTCGCCTGCCTCATTGCTGAACAAACCACGTTTCACGCCTTGCATCACAGCTACGCCCACCATTCCGCCAACAGCCTGATTGATGCCAAAGGCGCTGTCAACAATGAGCTTCAGCATGTGCGGAACCTCGCTGATATTCACAGCCAACAGATAAAGTGCCAGCAGCAGGTAGCCCACAGCCATAAAGGGCACCACCATGGAGGCAAACTTAGAAATGCGCTGAATGCCACCAAAGATAATGCCAAAAGTGAGGACGGTAAGTCCGATGGCCACCGACATGGGCGGAAGCACATCCTCACCCACGGCACCATTACATGCAGCACTCACTGCCTCGCAGAGAGTGTTGCTCTGCGTTATCTGATTGGCCATGCCAAAAGTATAGATGATAAAGATGGCAAAGAGAATGCCCATCCATCGTGCATGCAAGCCGTGTTGCAGGTAATAGGCAGGACCGCCGTAAAAGGAATCCTCGCCCTTGCGCTTGAACAACTGTGCCAGAGTGGCTTCGAAAAAGGCTGTGGCTGCCCCGAAGAGAGCCATCACCCACATCCAGAACACGGCACCCGGGCCACCCAGACAAATGGCACTCGCCACACCCGCTAGGTTGCCCGTGCCCACACGGCTTGACAGACTTACGGCAAATGCCTGAAACGAATTGATGCTACGCTGGCCGTTGCTCTGTGCATTCTCGTCGGTCTTGCCCGATGTGAAGAGCAGACGAAACATCTCTTTCATCTTCAGGAATTGCACGCCACGAAGACAAACCGTAAAATAGATGGCACATCCTATCAACATCGCTATGATGATGTAGGTCCACAGAAAGTCGGAAATGTTCTGGATGATTTCCATTAGGAATAGATTTTAGTGATGGTAGACTCTTCTCCTTTTTTTTGCAAAGTGGATTCTGTTGACCACCTGGGATTAAACATATGCAAAAGGTCAGACGTAGGCGAAATGTAGGCGAGTAAGCTGATTTTTATCATCACCTACATGTTTCCAGCATGTAACGTTGCCTTACATGCATAACATATTTATAAAAAGAAAGAATGATTCGACCTATGAAATTTAATGAGAGAATTACACAAGGTCAAGAATCTCTGCAGGCGTGTCCACCATACGGAAGGCACCAATCTCCTTCAAGTAGTCACGGTCACGGAATCCCCAAAGAACCGATATGCAAGGCAATCCGGCATTACGAGCTGTGGCCATGTCCACCTCAGAGTCGCCCACATAGATGGCATCCTCGGTAGCCACATCGAGCTTCTTCAAGGCTTTGTACACCATATCGGGGAAGGGCTTGCGACGCATCTCGGAACTCTCACCAATAGCCACGTCGATGGTCTCGGAGAAGAAGGTACGGTAGAGCTGGTTCACACCCTTCTGCATCTTGTTGCTCACGATAGCCGTCTTATAGCCACGGGCACGAAGTTCCTTCAGCAACTCATCAACGCCAGGGTAAAGTGCGGTGTGATCCTGGCAATGATCCACGTAATGCTCCTGAAATATTGCCAGACACTCTGCAAAATCCATTTCATTGACATCGGAAGGTACAGCACGCTCGAGCAAACGACGCACACCATTGCCCACAAATTCGCGAACTTCATCGACGGTACGCTCCGGCCATCCCATCTGTCGCAGAGCATAATTTGTACTGAGCACCAAATCGTACAAAGAATCAGTTAAAGTACCGTCTAAATCAAAGATTATTGCCTTATATTTCATCTATACCTATTGTTTTAGGCGCAAATTTACAAAAAAAACCAAAATTTCTTGCGAAAAAGGTTAATAATAATTATCTTTGTACCCAAAGTTTTAATTAAATTAACATTCATTCATTAAAAATTTACTATTATGGCAACAAAAGTTGACAGCGTTCTTAGTGAGAATAGTGCAAAGATGCCTATGTACACTTACATTGGTTTAGCAGGTGTGGTTCTTTCTTTAGTTACCTCATTGATGTCAGGAAGCACCGTGAGAGGTTTCTTGTTGGTTCTTGCAAACTTGGCAAGCGGTATTTCAATGTATTACATTTATGATTCCTTGAAGAAGGGTATGGCAAACCTTGAGCAGCCCTGCACAAGCTTGTGCCAGTTCTGCGGCTATGGTGCTTTGGCACAGGCAGGTTTGATGAGCCTTGCATATCTCGTTGCAATGTTCAGTTCAAGCCTTTCAGGTACTGGTATTTTAGGTACTCTGGGATTGCTGGTTGGTTTTGTATATTTCGTTCTTTATATTGTCTTGGGTTGCAAGATTATGAGCAACTATGAAGGCAAGCTGAAGTTGCTGGGTATTCTCTTTGTAGCTATTCCTGCCATTCTCATCGTCAGCAGTATCGTTGGTTTTGGTTCAGCTGGCTTGGGCGGAGCAAGTTCAATGTTGATCGTTGTAGCTATTATCAACGCTGCTTGTACCGCATATCAGTATATGGTAGCTCACGAGGTTATCACCGGCAAGGGTCTCTTCTAAATTTAGAGAATCTGGACATCTGCAAATGTCCGAGAATATAGCGGCAGTCATCCCCAAAAGATGACTGCCGTTTTTTTATTGCCGAGCATTTTTGAGGTAAACAAAATCATCATTATACTGGCAAGACATCACCCCACACAAAATTGACACACATCAAGAACTTGGCATTTTATGGCAGATTTGATGCCCAAACTATTGTCGGAAACAAAAAAGGCAGTACCTTTGCACCAGTTTTCAAGGTAATTGAAATTCAAAAGGTATTAATTAGTAAAAAGATTGTTTAACGAGGAGGGTTCACAGAAAGCCTGACTCAATTCAAAAGGTTTTAACCGAATTTACTGTTTATAATCAACATATAAGGCCACAAATAAAAAACACAACAGAATAGGCCAGAACAGAATTCGTAGAAACAAAAACATTTAAAAAAGGAAAGATTATGAAAAAGATTGTTTTCGCAATGGCAATGGTAAGCATGTTGAACGCTAATGCAAACACCGTAGAGACAAACACCCCCGCTGAGAACAAGAGCTTCAAGTTGGAATACAACGACAAGAACGAAAAGAGCGAATACGAGATCAAGAACGGCGAGGTAATCAGCAAGATTGTCTATAAGTGGAATAGCAACAGCAAGACCTGGGTGCCCTGCACAAAATATGCTATCAGCAAGAATGCTGACGACACCATTCTGAGCTGCGGCAATTGGAACGAGAGCACGATGGATTTCTCTTCAAACATCTCATGCCAGAGCTTCCCCACCTCAATGTATCCCAATCTGATTAATTTGCCCAAAGAGAAATAAGGAAGATATTTAATAGTGAATAGTTATAACATGCTGCATCTTTATCACAATAAAGGTGCAGTTTTTGTTATTTAGAGTTTTCAAGTAAGTAAACAATCGAGCATAAACCTAATTCTGACCACTTACTTTTTTGGATAATAACACATTTATTTGTAACTTTGCATCCGAAATCGGATAAGGGAATCGGGTGAAAATCCCGAACTGTCCCGCAGCTGTAAGTCTCTTGAAAGGCTGCCACATTGAGCCACTGGCCGGTTCTGTTGAAGCAGGGAAAACGTTGGGAAGGCGTGGCAAATAGCCTGAGACAAGTCAGAAGACCTGCCGCATTTGCACAAAATGCCACTACGAGAGGTGGCACCCAAGTATTCACGAACCGAGGAGAACGTGTGTAACATTAATTAATAATACAAAAAATAGAAAGAAAAATGAAGAAATTGTATTTCTTGGCAATGATGCTTTGTGCAAGCTTTGCCTTTACATCATGTGATGATTCAGTACTCATCGACCCCAGTGACATCGTAAATTTTGAAGGTGAATACTGGAACAAACTGATTGATGACAAACAGTATAATGGAAGTCTCATCTACAGCGGCGCTGAGTACAAGTGGACTGATGCTAACACTACCCTGAGCGGTGAGGTTGTAAAGGCTGATTGGTCTCAATGGGGAATGGGCTATGGCTGGGATCACGGCTTTGCCATCTCAAACTACGTGAATGCCAATGCAAAGGATTACAACGAGCAGCTCTCGGTATCTAAGGCTCAGGGTAATTTTGCAGTAGCTTACAACGACGGCAGCCAATTGACCTTCGCTGACGGTCAGGAACATGAGATTCGAAGTATCGACCTGGCTCCTGTAGCTTATGCATACAATGAGATGAAGAAGGCTTGTGGCAAGGGTTATTCATTCCAGGTAATCATGACCTTCGAGGCTGCCAACGGCACAAAACAGACAGTCAAGGTTGACATTGCCAAGGACGACGTGGTGCAGGAAGGATTTGCTACCATACAACTCTACCAGAAAGCAAAGAGTATAACCTTCACCTTTGATGGTTCTGACAAGAGCGAGTATGGTTTGCTTACACCTAAGTACATTGCCATCGACAACATTGTCATAAGTAAGTAAACATTATACATGTACATATTCAGCAAGATAAGTACAATAGCACGACTCACCCTGGCTTTTGTCGGGGTGAGTTTTGTGCTTTCTTCGTGCAACAATACCAGTGGGATTGCCGAGGAACTGTTTGAGCAGACAGGCAAGGGAGTAATCATACTATGTGAGGGCAACTACAATAGTGGTAATGCCAGCCTCTCGTACTACGACACCGAGACAAAGCAGGTAGAAAACGGAATCTTCCAACGTGCCAACGATCGCAAATTGGGCGATACGGGCCAGTCCATCACCCTACACGATGGAGTGGCCTATATTGCCATGGAGAATAGTGGCATCGTGTGGAAAATCAACACCAAGACCTTCAGGGTGATGGGACAACTCACTGCCAACGATACGGAACACATGATCAACCCGCGCTTCGTTCATATCATCAACGGCGAAAAGGCATACATTACCGACCTCTATGCTCCTTACATCACCGTCTTCAATCCGCAGAACATGCAATACAAGACCAGTATCAGCACAGAACAAGACAGCATGAATGGTTATTGCTCGACTGAGGAAATGGTACAAATTGACGATGAGGTATTTACCAATTGCTGGTCGTATAGTCGAAACATATTGATCATCGACACCCAGAAAGATGCGGTGTGCGACAGCATCGTGTTAGGCAGCTGGCAACCCAAGTCGATGGTGGTGGATGCCAACAAGCAGTTGTGGGTTATTACCGATGGAGGCTACAGCACGGAAAGTGAGAGCTTCAGCGATAATGTGCCACACCTGTACCGCATCAATCCCAAGACACGTGAAGTGGAAATCGACCTACCGTTGGAAACTGACGAGAGCACGGTACAGATAGCCCTCTCGCCAGACAAAAAAAACCTTTACATTCTCAACAACGATGTCTATCAGATGAGTGTCAGCAGCCACCAGCTACCCCAAAAGCCATTTCTATTGGCGCCCGTGGACAGCAATGGAAAGCGTCACAAACTCTATGGCATTGGTATCAACCCCACGAATGGTGAAATCTATGTGGCCGATGCTGTGGACTACCGACAGTCGGGTGTGGTGTATCGCTACGACAAGAATGGAACACCCATCGACAACTTCCGAGTGGGCATCCTGCCTACCCAGTTTGTCTTTACAGATGCCGTACAGGATATCCCACAAAACAACGGCAGCAACAACAAGGAAGAGGAGAATCTCTGCAAACTGGAGTTAGTGGATACCGTATTCGCCTATATGCCAGCCCCTGGCCATCAGGTGAACGGATATACTGTGGTGGGCGATTTCATCCACGATGGTGCTACCATGCAAGAGGCTTGCTCCGAGGCCATGAACCACTTCCGCAATGTGTGGTCGGTAAGTCTGGGAGGTCAAGGTGGATACATCGTGGCTGGTTTCAAAGACAAGGTGCCTAACACCAATGGCAACTATGAGATTGCCATCAAAGGCAACCCCTATAGCTATCAGTCGGAACCTGGCATAGTGTGGGTGAGTATGGATGAAAACGCAGACGGCATCCCCAACGACTCTTGGTATGAACTGGCTGGCAGCGAGTACGGAACAGACAACGAGACTCTCGATTACGCCATCACTTACTACAAGCCTACTTCTGCACAAAGCGACATAGAATGGACAGACAACCAAGGTGGCAAAGGCATCATTCCCTACATGGCCAGCTGGAACACGCATGCCTCTTACTTCCACGACTGGATTCCTACTGAGACCGATGCACAGGGACGTGAATGCCACACCTACCATGGTTCTCGCCTCAAAGACACACATACCTACGAGGATGGTTTCTCCATGATGCCACCCTTTGACTGGGGATATGCAGACAACAATGGTAGCGACTATTTCCGCAACAAGGAGGTGGACTACCCTAACATGCTCGGTTACTTCAAGATAGCCAATGCCGTCAAGGCTGATGGCACACCTGCCAACCTGCCCTACATCAATTTTGTCAAGGTACAGACAGGACAAACAGGATGGACGCCCAACCTTGGCGAGATAAGCACAGAGGTATATGGCATCTGGGCCATACGTCAGCCATCAAAAAAATAACATGATACGTAGCCTCATCATAGCGACATGTATGTGCCTATTCACAGGCACTTTGGCAAAGGCCGAGGTCACCTCCTTCTGGCAAAAGGAAGGAAGCGACAGCATAAGCTCTATGCATGAGGTAGAAGTGGCAGCCCATCGCTTAATGAAAGATGCCGGCATTCAAAAGACCACGATAGATAGTGCCATGCTGCACGAAAACCTGGCCTACTCCATGTCTGACATCCTGACCAAACACTCTACCTTATTTATTAAAAGCTATGGAAGAGCCACCGAGTCAACGGCAGAATTTCGCGGTACAAGTCCCAGTCACACACAAGTGACGTGGAACGGTATGCGCATCAACTCACCTATGCTGGGCACCGTGGATTTCTCTTACATCCCTGCCTATTTTGTCGATGAAGCCACCTTGTTTCACGGTCCTTCTTCCGTCACCCTTACCGATGGTGGACTGGGAGGTGCCATAGAACTCAGCACACGTCCTAACTTCACGCAGGAGAATGGCAAGTGGGGAGTGCAGTACACACAGGGCATAGGTTCATTCCACACGTACGATCAGTTTCTGCGCTTGCAATATGCTAACGAGCGATGGAGTAGCAGCACGCGCTTGTCATATGGGCACTCAAAGAACAACTTCCCCTACACCAATTATGACAAGAAGGTGGACGAGCGCAACGAATGGGGGCAGATTATCCATTCGTACCACCCCATGGAGCGCAACAAAAGCGGATACTTTGACGACGTCAACCTGATGCAGGACGTTTATTTCCGCGACCTACACGGCAACCGTCTTGCTGCCATGTTGTGGTATGGCTATTCGCTTCGAGGACTCCCCTTCCTGAGTGTTGACTATAAGGACGACAGCAACTTCACCAACGAGCACAAGCAACAGAGCGTACGTTCGTTGGTCAGCTGGGACCATACCACCAGCAAATGGAACCTCAACGTCAAGGCGGGGTACTCCTATCAAGATATTGGATATGACTACTCCACTACACGACAGGAAACAAGCACAGACATCACCCACTCTCGCAGTTATTCGCAGACAGGACATCTGCAGGCAAATCTCGACTATCAACCTACGGACGGACTCTTTCTGAACGTGCAGACGTCTGTCAACTACAATCATGTGCGCAGTTGGGACCACTCCCCCTTCCACATAGGGCAAAACTACAACCTTGGGCGTATGGAGGAACACTTTGCGGTATCTGCCAAATGGCACCCCACTCAGTCGCTTACCATCCACACGATGTTGCGTGATGCTGTTTACCAAGATGATGTCACGGCTCCCATCCCGGCCTTGTTTATCGACTACGTGCTCTATAAACCTTGGAATCTGGTGCTAAAGGCCAGTACCACACGCAATTACCGTTACCCCACCATGGACGACCTCTACTACCAACCTGGAGGCAATACCTTGCTAAAGCCTGAAAGAGATTTCAGCTATGACGGAGGTGTGGAGTTCTCGTTGAGGAAGAGAAACTGGTCATGCAAGGGCAACCTCTCCGCCTTCGACTCACACATCAACGACTGGATACTTTGGACACCCAACACGAAGGGCTACTGGCAGCCCTCAAACGTAAAGAAGGTGCACAATTACGGCTTCGAAGCCATGCTTCAAGCCACATGGCAACCGCATAAAGACTGGCTGATAGATGTGTCAGCAAACGCAGCTTACACCCCGTCCATCAACAAGGGAGAGAGGGTTAACTCCAACGATGCCTCCTATGGCAAGCAGCTATGCTACGTCCCACTTCGTTCTGCCAACCTTGCCGCCTCCCTGCATTATCGTACCTGGAGCCTGAACTACCAATGGGTGCACTATAGCGAACGAAGTACCACTACCAGCAACGAGGTAGGCTACATTACGGGGCGTCTTCTGCCTTACTACATGAGCGACGTCTCATTAGAGAAAATGTTGAAGTTCCGCCATGTCACCCTCTCCATCAAGGGGGTAGTCAACAACCTGCTCGGCAGCGAATACGTAACTGTCTTGTCGCATCCCATGGCTGGGCGCAATTTTGAAGTGTTTGCCGAATTGAAATACTAAATTCCCATGAAAAAAAGACTCTTTTCCCTTGCATTAATCGGTTTGTCGCTTGTCACTTTTGCCCAGCAAAAGGCAGACTTCAACGTAGTTCCCCTGCCTCGTCACATCGAGGTAAAGGATTCCGCCAACACCTTCGTGCTACGCAATGGCGCCACCATCGCATTCCCCAAAGAGGATGCGGAAATGACACGTAACGCAGAGTTTCTGCAGCAGTATGTAGAACAAAGTACTGGAATACAACTCATATTGGTCCCTAACGCCAAGAAGGCCGACATCATGCTGTCTCTTTACCCCGAAAAGCAGCGTACCGACCATCAGGAAACCTATACCATCATAGTGGGAAAGAAGGGCATCAGTCTGCAAGCCAACAAGGGCGAAGGCATCTTCCGTGCCATACAGACGCTACGCAAGGCACTTCCCATCGCCGATGCAGCGTACGAAGCCGAGAGAAAACGTCTGCTGGGGCATTGCCTTGACAACCAGTACCAAGGACCAGAGGTTAGGATTCCATGGGCTACCATTCATGATGAGCCTCGCTTTGCCTATCGTGGTCAGCACCTCGACTGCGCAAGGCATTTCTTCTCCGTGGAATACATCAAAGAACACCTTGACATACTGGCTTTGCATGGTGTGAACCAGTTCCATTGGCACATCACCGATGACCAAGGTTGGCGTTTCGAGGTCAAGGCTTTGCCCGAACTGGCCAAGAAGGCCTGCATCCGCAAGCATACCGTGCTGGGGCATAACTGCTTCACCAAGGGTGCCTATCTGTACGACGGTACAGAGTATGGTCGCGGATGCTACTATACCCAGGAACAGATTCGTGACATTGTGAAATATGCACAAGAGCGTTACATCAACATCATCCCCGAGATAGACCTACCCGGTCACATGGTAGCAGCCATGCACGTATTCCCCGACTTGGGTTGTACTGGCGGTCCGTATGATGTATGGCCCATCTGGGGTGTATCGGATGACGTGCTCTGTGCCGGCAATCCTAAGACTATGGAATTCCTCAAGACCGTACTGGGTGAGCTGTGCGACGTGTTCCCCAGCAAGTATATTCACATCGGAGGAGACGAAAGTCCGCGTACGCGTTGGAAGGCTTGTCCCAAATGTCAGGCCAAGATGAAAGAGCTTGGACTCAGCAAGGAAGCTCAGCTGCAGACCTACATCAACAAGGAACTCGACAAATTTCTTGCCGACAGAGGGCGCACGCTGATTGGCTGGGACGAGACACTCGAAGGGGGACTATCCGAGAATGCCGTGGTAATGTCATGGCGTGGATATGAGGGTGGTTATGAGGCAGCCCGTCAGCACCATCGTGTCATCATGACTCCCACAAGCCATTGCTACATTGACTATTACCAACTACGGGGCGATACACAGACACAACCACTTGCCATTGGAGGGTATGTCCCCGTGAGCAAGGTGTACAGTATGGAGCCTGTACCCGACAAACTAACAGAGGAAGAGCAGAAGTACATCTGGGGAGTGCAGGTCAATCTGTGGACTGAATACGTACTTGGTCCCGACCATGTGCAATACATGCTCCTGCCACGCCTGGCAGCCATGAGCGAGGTGCAATGGCTACTGCCCCAGTCGAAGAACTTCGATGCCTTCACCCAACGCCTGATCCGTCTCGAACAGCTATACCAGCATCTGGGCTATAAATATTGCACCAAATACGAGTAAAGAGATTGGTCTTTCCATCAACTCATTTTACTTTTTTCCAAAACTAAATCGCACGCTGGCCACGAAGGAACGTGGACGCAAGTAGTACTCAGCATAGTGCTCTATCATGTCGGTGGTCTGACGGGCGACAAAGGTACGGGTACCCAGCAGATTGTTGGCAGTTAGCTCTATCTCGACAGGCTTCCACACCTTCAAGCGAAGACCGGCATCCAGCAAGCCATAGTTGCTGCGACCAGGGAGTAGGGCGTTTTGGATATGCGAACCGTCGATGTGCAGGAAGATGCGGTTGGGCAACAAGGTGACATCCAACCTGGCATGCTGGCGGTATGTGACAATGCGGCTATTGCCCACGCTGCTGTGCTGCTGGGTGTTATTCCATTTGATGTCATAGGCCAGACGAGTACCCTTCCAGAGGTCGAGGCTAGCCTTACCCGTGACGGAGTATGTATCGCCCTGGTACTGTGTGACGATGCCCTGACGCAGGTACTGACTGTTGGAACGGCCATAACCTCCATTCACCTCCAACGAGAGGGTCTGCCAGTGAATGTCTTTGCGCAGATTGGCATTGACCGTGTACGAGGTGCTGTGATGTGGAAGGAGTTCGGCCTGCATCACGCTGTGACCCTGGGCATCGAGCGTGGAGCCATACATCACGTCGCTCCAGTTGCGCCCAGCCCTGGCTTCAAGGTAGGCAAACACCTCAGCAAAGATCTCCTTGAAGTCGAGTTTCAACCGGCCATCGAGCGAGTGCGAGTCGTAGATATGGGCCTCGTAGCGACTGAGGGTGCGGTAGTTGCTCATGATGTAGGAGGTAAGCATCTGGTTCCATCCATTCTCGCTTGCACCATACGAGGCATCGCCGTGCAATGTCCAGTTGTCGTGCATGCGCCAAAGGAGGGAGAAGGAGGGGGAGAGGCGAAGAATAAGGCGTCCCCCATCCCATCTGCATTTTGTCCGTTGGCAAAAGCCCCCGAGGGAAAGGGGTTCCTCGCCAGATAAGAAAGTCTCCCCTCGGGGAGATTTAGAGGGGGTCGTGATGTTCACCGTGGTGTACGATAGCACCAGTGGTACATCGAGCGACAGGGACAGGCCACCCTTGACATAGCGGGCTGTGGCTCCGGCACTGAGCGCAGAGTGGGTATAGTGCGTGTCGCCCAAAAGACACTGGCTGACCTTAGGATGCTGCAGCTCGCTCTCAATGCCCATGTACTGGGTGGAGATGCCTGCCGTGGGGGCGATTGACCAGCGATGCTTGGTGAGGTTCTTCAGCGTAGAGAAGTGAGTGCTGAACTGGGCAGAGGTGAGGGTGACATCCTGCGTGGCCTCCATGCCGTCGGTGACGGTGAGGCTCTGCGGATTGCGACTGAAGGAGGCTGTGCTCGACATGTCAAAACCACCGCCACTGGCTGTTCGATGCACCCAATGCAGACGGTCGCTCAACCCCATCACACGGTTGCGGGCGTCCTGACGTATGCGGTCGTCGTTGGAGAGTACCGTACCCCAGCTGTCGTTCCATTCACCCGTCCAGTTGAGGGTGTTCTCCAGATAGCGCTTGTCGGCATTCTTCTCGTACTGAAGCTCCACCTCGCTGTGGTGCTGGCGCTGACGCGAACTGGCATCCTCTGTCATGAGCAACTGGGTGCCATCGGGCATGCTATAGATGGTGCGGCTGTAGGATTCGAGTCGCTGCAGGTCGTATTTGTAGGAGGCATTATAGTGCAGTTGCGTGGTCTCGTTGAGCTTCCGCAGGTTGTTGGTGTAGAAGTTGTGCAGATTGTCGCGCAGATTGCTGCCGATGGGCGAACGGCTGGCACCGAGCACACCGGTCAGGGTGTGGGCACTCGCACCGATACCGCCATAGTGACGCTCGTCCAACGTCGAGCCATTGCCCGTATTGCCATTGCCATAGAAGATGACGTGCTGGTCCCGAGTGCCGAAGTTCATGCTGTAGGCATCGCAGTCCCAGAGTGGATGGTCGTCGTAGCCCCCTCCCAGATGTATATTGTGTGTCCACACGCCCTTGACTTTCTTCTTCAGTTTCAAGTTGATAGCCGCCGACTCGGGTGGTATCTGATCCTGCAGGGCACGCACGTGTTCGTGGTGTTCCAAAACCTGCACGGTGGCCACGTCCTCGGCCTTAATGCCCGAGGTGGCGAGGTTATAACGCCCCTGCAGCACGTCCATACCTTCGATGTAGAAGTGGTTGATGGCTACGCCCTGATACTTGATAGTACCATTTTCCTCGATCGAGATGCCAGGCAACTGCTTCAGAACATCGCCGATGGTGCGGTCATAGTCCTTCATGTAGGCCGATACGAGATAGTTCAGCGTGTCGCGACTGCCCCATAGCTTCTGCGCCTGCACCTGCACTTCGCGCAGCACCATGTTCTCCTCCTCAGCTTTCCAGTCGATGCGTTGCGTCTTGCCCTCTACATTGCGGTACGCACGTTTGATGTTGAAGCCGGTGAGGCGCAGCAAAAGGCGCGAGTAGTCACTCTCAAGACTGATGCGGTATCTGCCCACCGAGTCCGTCACACTGTATCCCACAATGCTAGAGTCGGCTGGTGTGAGTGCTGCCACGATGCAGCCCTCCATCGTCTCATCCTGCGAATCGGTGACGCGACCCGAGATCGTTATCTGGGCGGTGGCTGTAACGCTAAGAATTGTAAAGAAAAGAAAGAGAATTTGTTTCATAATATGTGACTTTATTCTCCTCCCCTCGGGGAGGGTGGGTAGGGGGTCATAGTTCCAAAGGCATGTACTTTGTGTCGGTTTTGGGCAGAACAATGCCATTAACCGAGATCATTCCAGTTTCCTTAAACACTTCCACATGTTGAATGTCAGCAGGTGAGATGAGCCTGTCGGGATGTCCCATCAACTCGGGGTTACCCATCTTCTGGTTGCGAAACTTCACAAAGCGCTGGTGCTTGGCCTTCACGGCATTCTCTGCGGGGGTGTAGAGGATAGGTTCGCGAACAAAGTCCAAATGTGAGCAAGCGAAGGAATGTACGCCATCGGCCTCGGCACGCAATATCAGTCCCGGCAATCCGCACAAGCGCCATGGGCCTGCCGACGAAGGAATCTCGCTGCAGAACCATGCCGTCCATTTCCGACCGCCATACTCTGCCGTGGCACGCTGGCAAAGCATACCGCACACGCTATCTGTCTCGGAGTGCAACTTCCATCGAATATCAGCAGATGCAGTTGTCTCAAAACGATTGAAAGGCACGACGTCTTGCTGTGTCAGTTGGTTGCGCTTGGGATAGCCTTGGAATACAACGGGGATATACAGCTGGCTCTCCTCGAATTTCTCCATGCTCGTACCGTTGTGACGAGCTCTGCCCATGGAACAAACCACTTGCTTTCCTATCAGCAAATCAACAGGATAGGTCACGTCCGTAGGATTTCCCTTCGTATCTGTAGTATGGCATACATAGTCGTATGTGGCCACGCAGAAGGTGTTGTCCAACGTGTCGGGAGCAACTTCGTCTTGTTGGATGCGAACGGATTCCCTACTCACCTTGACTTGTGCATGGGCCGACAATCCTATCAGCAACATGCCGAGAAAAAGTTTTGCTTTCATTTGTTCAAAGTTTCTATAGTTTTGGGGTTCTGCCAAAAATTAGGCTTTGGAAATCTTCTTTAATCTTATTCCCCCTCAGGGGTTAGGGGGCTTATTTCATCTCCAACGGATAATACGGCATACTGCCAATCTCCATACCATCCATCTTGATGGTTGCTCCATAGTCTTGCGCAAAGGCGGTGTGATTGAGGTTGAGAAGCTTCTCCTTCTTCATCAGTCGCTTGTGATCCATCTTTTCGGCATCGTAGTGGCGATAGACCATGAAGCGTGGCGTAGAGGGGCGACCCACCTCCTGTGCCGTGAAGTGCCATTCGTGGGTGCTGTCCTCCAGGTCGAGGATGAGACCGGGCAGTCCACCGAACTTGTAGGGACCATAGTTTGCGGGGATGGCTGCAGCAAACCATGCCTCCCATTTGCGGCCACGGAACTCGCACGTGGCACGCTGGCAGTCGTAACCCAAAATTTCCTTGTGCTCGGGCTGCACCTTCCACTTCATCTGCGGGATGGGCTCGCTGTACTGCATCAATCCTGCCACATCCAGAATCACGCGACGTGTCAGCTGCCCCTTCTCGGGCAGACCGATGACCACCTCGCCCAGCTGAGCCTGCGTGTTCATGCTGAAGGGCCATATCTTCTTCGTCATCTGAAAGTACTTCCATCCATTGGCCAACGTGCTCTGCCAACTGTCGCGCTGCCAGTGGGCCGCCTTGTCGCAGATGTCCAGCTCGTAAGTCAGCGTGTCGCGCCAGTCATCCTGTCGCCACTGGTTGGGATAGCAGCACAGCTGCGCTACCTGATACTTAACATGCAACTCGCTCATTCCGAGCAGTGTAGAATCGTTCTGTGCACTCGTATAAAGGGGGCAGCACATCATGAGTACTGCTGCAAATAATGTTTTCATTTTCATATCTGATAGGACTAAATGGTTTTGAAAACTATTCTTTCTCCAAGGGGTTATCGTAAGTGAAGAAAATCCATTTCTTGGGTGTACTGCTATCGTAGGTTACTACGTTGTAGCTGATGCCCATCCAGTCCAGGATCTCATCGGGACGTGTGAGCAACATCTTTTCCTGTAGGCGTACTTTCTCCTTGGTTTTCGTGATGAAGTCGCGCTTCCAGAGGCAGATATCTCTCGCCTCCTTTACCTTCTCGATGCCGGCGAGCACGAAGCGGTAGTCGCCATCCACAGTTTCTGCTTTTATAATGAGACCAGGCAGACCACAGAGCTTCCAGGGGCCGAAGCTGACAGGAATATCCTCGGCGAACCATGCCCTATACTCACGTCCTGCATACTTGCATGTTGCCAGGGTACAATGATAGTCCAGCGTGTCCATCTTCTCGCTTGTGATAGTCCATTCCATCTTGGGGGTATCCTCTTCATACTTGTAGGCATTCAGTACATCAAGGCTATAGATTACCGTATTCTTACCTTTTGGATATCCCACAAATACCTCACCGATGTTGGAGTACAGAGCACCAAAAGCATTTGTTCCACGCTTACCGTTTTCCTCGAACGACTTGTTGAACTTCACCTCGTCGTTCCACTCGCGCTCCACGTAGCTGTGGCACACCGTCTGTCCCATCTCGGTGTACATCTTATCATGCTTCACCTCCTCGGGATGCTTGCTGTCATGATGCCAATCCACATCATACTGCACGCGTAGCTGCATCTTTTCGATGGGTTGAAGACTCTCCTTCTTGGGGTACTCGGTCTCTTGGGCACTTAGAGTAAGGGCACAGCATAGGCTGGCCAGAAATAATGCTTTTTTCATTTCTTGCTGATATTTAGTCGTTTATAAAAGTTGTAATTTAGCCGTTTTGGAGATTCGGAGATTTGCCTTTGATTAGCAGTTTCCATTCTACCCCCTCCCCACGGAGAGGACGGGAGGGGGTCTTTTAATTAAAGCGGAAGTTGAGTGGCATCGACATCTTCATGCGTTTGGGTGTGCGGTTGCCCTGGGCATCTTCGCTATATCCTGGGGTCCATTTACCCGAAGTAAGTTTGACTACTCTCTCACTTTCTGAGAGCAGGGCCTGAACCCCTTCCTCTTTGCCTTTTTGTTCCTCTTCTGACAATTCTTTCTTTGCAGATTGGGAGGAACTGCCGTATGTATTGATAACCAGTTCGCTCAGATTGGCTGTAGAGTGGCCATCATATTTGCTTGCCTTCACATCGGATATAGTACCATCTGGCTCGACATAGAAATCAACCATAACCTTGCCTTGCACGGCATTCTCTATGGCTTGCATAGGATAGCGAGCGTATTGACTGTATGTCATCTGGCCTTCGTCTTGAAGTACTGGTTGTACTTCTGTCTCGGATGCCGACTGGCTGCCGTCCAATTGCTCTTTGCCGTTGACTATCAGTTTTTCCACCTTCTTGCCATCCACATACACACTTCCATCTGCACCAATCTTTGCATTAGGGATGCGTTTTACGATATCCTCCAGTAAGAAGTCCGATTTGGTATTGGCCTCCTCTGTCTCATCTTGCTTTTCCGCAGCATGAATGGTCGTAATTTCAATGGCTCCATTCTTACCCCGCTCACCCCAGACAGAGGTGGCTGATGTACCCCTCAATACGGTGACTGAGACAATGTCCTTGGGATCGAGATTCAGGTGTTTTGCAAGTTTGTCTTCCGAGGCCGTTACGGGATCCACGTCGAAGAGTTCTGAGCGACTAACCACCTTGCCATCGACGACAAACAGAGGTTCGAGCTCTGTTGCGGAATGCTCAGACGTCCCAATCTCTGTCCCCTGAAGGGGGAAACAATCCTCTGGAATGCTTGACTGAAATGATTCTCCCCCCATATCGTTGTCTCCCCCTTTACTTTTTCCAACGGGCAAAATGTCGGGTTGGGAGGGCTGGCTCTCCAACTTCGCTAATGCTTCCTCTACGGGAGCCGTAAAATTGGGCGTGGAAAATGCACTCAGCACCAGGGCACAGACGGGCAGTAGGTAGAGCAACTTGGCACGCATCCAACGACTGCCAGCAGCCTTTTCCTTCATCATCAGGATGCGCTTTTTCAATGTACTCTTGTTGAGTCCGTTGACGAAGGAATAGCCTTGACTCTGTACCACCTTCTTGACCAGCAACATCATATAGTCCTTCTGCCGTACACCTTGACGAAGCACATAGTCATCAGCCTCATATTCATGTAGGTCCGAAAGCGAGTTGCCTATCATCCATGCAAAGGGGTTGTACCACTGCAAGGCCTGGCAGAGCATCAGCAGCAACATATCCCATGAGTGATGAGCACGTATGTGACCTGTTTCGTGCAACAATATCTCGCGACGGCCATCGTTCCAGTCCTCTTCGCTGATAACTATGGTATGCATCCAACTATAGGGAGTGAAACTACCTTTACGGCAGCACACACGGGTGCCGTCCTCCTGACGTTTGGCCCAGAGGTTCTTATGCCGCATCATATAGGAGAGGACACCCAGTTGCAGACAGCGAATGACTACAGATACAGCCATGCCAACAAAGAAGACGATAGCCAAAACTATAAACCAAGAAAGAGAAGTGCTCTCTCCAGCCAACTGATAGGATACGGTTATGTCATCCTCTGCCACGCGTACAGGTATGCCCACCTCTATCATCTGCTGGTGAGTGGCCTGCACGATGGGATTGTTGTCCAAACTCATCCAACTGACATTGCACAACGGAAGCACAAGGCTGAATGCGATGATACAGAGCAGAACGATACGGTTCAAGTGAAAGAACTTTTCCTTCTGCAACATCAGCGTATAAGGCACATAAAGCAGCGTTAATGTCAATGCTGCCTTGAGGGAATAGATAAGTAGTTGGGAAATCATCGCGCCAGCTTACTTGTAAATTATGAATTGTGAATTAACTCCATGAGTTCCTGCAGTTCCTCCTTGCTGATTTTCTCTTCCTTCACAAGATGGCGCACGAAAGCCATGTGCGACCCCTTGAAGAATCGGTTGAGGAATGAATCCTGCTCACGTTTCTCATAATCCATGCGGCTGATGGCAGCTAAGTATCGGAAGAGTCTTCCGCCTATTGCCTCATGTTTTACGAACTTTTCTTCCTCCAGTCGGCGGATGAACGTGCTGACTGTGTTGAAGTGTGTGCGAGGCTCTGGCAGCAAGTCATAAAGCTCACGCATTGTGAGTCCTTGAGGTTTACTCCACAGAATCTCCATCAATTCCATTTCCTTGTTTGTAAGTTCCTTCATTGCCATAGGTAAAATTACAATTATTAGTTTAATTCGCTGGCAAAGTAACTACTTTTTGTAATTATATCCAAACAATCTTGCAAAAACCTTTAACTACAAACAGTAATTTAACATTCGTTATTAGTTTTCCATGTCTTCTGTGCCTATTTTTCCAGCAAGACAAACAAGATAAATAGAGGTAGTATGTACGATGATGCTTGAAATGGGTAAGTGGTACTGAAAATGAAACCACTTTTTTCAAAACCATTTTTCAGTTGAATGTAAGGGAGTCAAGAATTTCGATGTCTGACAATTGAAAGTCTTTAATGTTGCGAGTAATAATGCCAGAGATTAAAGGGTTTGCCTTTGCACAATGATATTGTACGGAATCCTCAAAGTCCTTCCAACCAGAATGTAATGCATCGGCAATGACTCGCTTGTCAACAGCAAGCACTTCTATTACTTCACATAATGCATTCAAGGCATTGATACGTTCTTCATGTGTAAGGACCTTGCGCAAGGAGTAGTAGATATTTGTAATTGAAAGGGAACAAAGATGAAGAACATATTCCCCTCGTTCTGCTCTGTCAAGGATGGCACATGCTTCATCCGAACCTACACGATCTGTTAGCATGTCGATTACGACATTGGTATCTATGAGATAATGCTTCATTGTGCCTTGCTTAGTAACGAGACTTCAATTCCTTCTTGTAGTCGAAATCGGTCGGCACAGACTTGGCAATTCCACGTAGTCGCTGTGAAAGCCGAGGAGTTTCGACCTTCTCCAACACTTCTGCACTAGGATCAGCTATGAGCTCAACCACCATCGCATTAATTTTCTTCTTCAGTGCCTCGATGTTGATATGCTTTGTTTCTGGCACTTCGAATGTCATATTTATGGTACACATATAGTGGGTATAATTAAATATTAGAACTATGCGCTGCAAATTTATGAAAAAGAAATGAAACGGCAAGCATCATCACGCAAAAAAGTGCTCAATGATGCTTGAATCAGGTAAGTGGAACTGAAACTGAAACCACATAGTGGAATAGAAAACATCATACTTAGCATAGCTAAACATGATACTTAGCGTGCGTAAACATCATACTTAGCAGTCGTAAGTATGCTCCTTTATGCTTGGTTGACAGAAATAGTTGTGAATCATTCCCGACTTTCCCAAGCGACGTTTCGCTATCAAGGCAACGTTTCGCTGGTTCCGGATATGTTCATCCAACATAGCTGTTTCTTGCACTCTGTCACAAAAGCATTCTGGTGTAAGATAACCTTCAACAAGGAAAGGATTCTGCTGTCTCATAACAAGTTACGCAATTATGGATTTATAATTATTACGATTCCATAACAATGGTTTGGTAAAAATGAAAACATAAACTAAGCGGCATTCAGCTCAAAGTCAAGCAATCCCTGGGAGATCTGCTGAATTATTCTCGGGTTCGCCCTGAGTGCAGACCTTGAAATAATTCTTTTGACCAGATACTG
>JAZLKL010000158.1:0-8511 GCA_045597585.1 Bacteroidaceae bacterium
ACTAACAAATTGCGTCAAACTAACGAGAGAATCGCAACCTCTCATAGTCATATTTCTATGGTGTAAACTTTAGGAAGTTATTTTTTAACGATTACTTAATATCTGCATGATCTTTTCCGTTTCAGCCACAGGGTCATCGGCATTCAGAATGGTACCACTCAAGGCAATTCCCGTCACGCCACTCTGCATAATGGAAGGAATGTCTGCGGCGGTAATGCCACCAATGGCCACAATGGGCAGGTTGATGGATTCCTCCTTCATCATCCGTGTTATGTTCTGGTAGCCTTCCAACCCCAGAATGGGAGCCAGTCCCTTCTTGGTAGTGGTAAAGCGGAAAGGACCACAACCGATGTAGTTGGCCGATGCCTGGTAGTGCATACGCACATCCTCCATAGTATTGGCTGTTCCACCAATGATGATGTCCTCGCCCAGTATCTTACGTGCCTCGCTGATAGGCATGTCCTTCTTGCCCAGATGCACACCATCGGCACCTATCTTCCTGACAAGTTCCACATGGTCGTCGATAATGAAGGTGGCATCATACTGGTCGCACAGCTTGCGCACCTGAGCTCCTGTTTCAACGAATTCTGCATCCGTAGCCTCTTTCATCCTCAACTGCACCCATCGGCATCCACCTTGCAGAGCCAAACGGATGCTGTCAAGATAACCGTACCTCTCGTTATAGTGAGAGATGAATTGTAAAGACGATTGACTTAATTGTTTATCGGTCATTTTTTTCGTTATTTATTTCAAACATTTTTCTGACGCGATGGCATCCTTACCCACCACATACGGCTTTGATGATGACAATATTCGCTCCTTCGTCAAGAATGGTTGCGGCCCACTCTGTTCTGGGCACCATCTTGTTGCTGAGGGCAACTGCCACGCCTTTTTCAGGCAAGGTCAGTTCAAGGGCGAGTTCGGCAAGGTTCTTTGCCTCGGTACTAACTGGCTTGTTGTTGATGAGAATATTCATAATTTATTATTATATGAAGTTATGAGAAGTTAAAGGAAGTTAGGGGAAGTTAAAGGAAGCTATTAGAAGTTCTGGGTAGGAATGGCGTTTATGAACCCAGATTAAAGAAATGGTTGACAGGTCCATGGCCATGGCCAATGGCGTAGTCGGCACCCGATATGATGGCCTGGTTGATGTACTGCTTGGCACACTTGGCAGCCTCTTGCAGTTCCATTCCTTTGGCAAGCATGGCAGCAAAGGCCGACGACAGGGTGCATCCCGTGCCATGCGTGTTGCAGGTCTCCACACGTGCCGATGGCAGTTCAAGCACCACCCCCTTCTCCACATCATAGAAGATGTCCACCAGACGATCCTCTGTGAGATGCCCTGCCTTGAGCAGAACCGACACCCCGAAACGCTCAGCAAGGGTCTTGGCTGCCTCCGGTAGCACGGACTGACGCTGCAGGCTTTCGCCTCCCAGCAAGATCTCCGCCTCGGGGATATTGGGCGTAATGACCCTTGCCAAGGGGATGAGTTGTGACTTCAGCACCTCAATGGCGCTTTCCTCTATCAATCGGTGTCCACTGGTTGATACCATCACCGTGTCGAGCACCACATTGGGTGCCTCAAACCTACGCAGCATCTGCGCCACAGCCACTACCGTCTCGGCAGAATGCAGCATACCTATCTTCACGGCATCCGTACCCATATCCTCAAGCACAGCCTCTATCTGCTGCTCAATAAACGGCACGGGTACAGGGTGCACGCTCTTTACCCCGATGGTATTTTGAACGGTGATGGCTGTAATGGCCGAAGAGGCATAGCATCCACAGGCCGAGATGGTCTTGATGTCGGCTTGCACACCGGCTCCGCCTCCGCTGTCGCTACCTGCAATGGTCAGCACCTTGTTGTATGATTTCATCTTCTCGCTTGTTGCACTTTTGGGTTCACAAATAAATAATTCAATCTCCGGGAAACCCGGAGAAACCGGAATATTTCCGAATTATCTGGAATATCCGGAGTGTCCGGAAAGCCCGGAATATCCGGAACTTCCAGAAAAACCGGGAAAACCGGAATGTCCGGAGAATCCTCCCGAATCGACAACAAAGAAGCCCCCAAAAACGAAACAAAGGCTATGACTCGAAACATCATAACCTTTACTTTGCCAATACACGAAAATAATACGACTCAATCCCTACGACAGTACTAACTGCATCAGGTTCGAAGGTATAATCTCAGCCCGTTTGGGGGCACCCTTTTGATGTTCGATGAGGCAAAGTTACAAAATAATTCATAATTCATGATCCATTATCCTTATTTATTTTGAAATTTGAGGGATATTTTGTAGATTTGCACAAAAGAAACATAAAAACAGAATCACCATGATACAACGTCTCATAGATTTCCTGCAAGATTCGCCAGTCAACTTTCTGGCAGTACAGGCCACAGCCCAACGCCTTGAGAAGGCCGGCTACAAGCGTATTGACCCCACAAAAGCCCTCCCTGAGGTGAAGGCGGGCGACAAGCTATACGTCACCAAGAACGACTCAAGCATCTATGCCTTCCACATTGGCAAGCAGCCCATGAGCGAGAGCGGATTCCGCCTCATCTGTGCCCATTGCGACTCGCCCACCTTCCGCATCAAGCCTGACGCTGAGATGGTTTGCGAGGGGGGCATCACGAAACTGAACACCGAGGTGTATGGCGGTCCCATCATGTCAACGTGGTTCGACCGTCCTTTAAGTCTGGCAGGTCGTGTCATCGTGCGCGGCAAGGATGCCCTGCATCCCGTGACAAAGCTGCTTCACGTCAAGCGTCCTCTGCTTGTCATCTCAAACCTTGCCATACATTTCAATCGTCAGGTCAACGAGGGAGTCTATCTGAGCAAGCAGAAGGACATGCTGCCTTTGCTGGGCATCGTAACCCATCAGCTGGAGGTTGGCAACCTGCTCGTCAATGTCATCACCGAGGAGCTGGGCATCGAGGCAGCCGACATCCTCGACTTTGACCTCTATCTCTACGATTTCACTCCTGCCATGACGGTGGGCGTGCACAATGAGTTCATCTCTGCTGGCAGATTAGACGACCTCTCTATGGTACATGCAGGCTTGGAGGCTCTTATCGCTACGGCAGACACCACACCCGAGGACACCCACATCCTGGCCGTCTTCGACAACGAGGAAACCGGCAGTCAGACGAAGCAAGGAGCAGGCAGTCCTTTCCTGGCCAGCATGATAGAGCGCCTTATTTGCGCCTTCAACGCCACAAACGCGAAAAAAGAAAGTTCCCTCCCTGCAGGGGGAGAGTCCCTGTATAGAGCCATCGAGCAGTCCTTCATGATCTCTGCAGACAATGCCCATGCCTGGCACCCCAACTACTCAGAGAAGTACGACCCCACCAACCACCCCGTACTGGGAGGCGGTCCGGTCATCAAATACAACGCTGCCCAGAAGTATGCCAGCGATGCTGTGTCGGGTGCCATCTTCGCCGAGATCTGTCGCGAAGCCGGCGTGCCCAGTCAGCGTTTCGTCAACCACAGCGACGTGGCTGGCGGAAGCACGTTAGGCAACATTCTTGCCTCCTCGCTTCCCCTTCGCGGCGTTGACATGGGCAACCCCATCCTGGGTATGCACAGCGTCCGTGAGACGGGCAGCGTGATTGACCACGAATACTGCATCAAGGCCTTTACCCAGTTCTTCAGCTAACCTCTCCTTCCAACTCCAAAATACTCCACACTCATGAACCACAAGACGTTCCTCTCTGCCTGCATGATGGCCATTGCTCCCCTTTGTGCTTTCTCGCAGCAGTCCAGTTTACATTTCAAGATGGGCACACCCACCAACCCATCAGGTCAGGCAATCTACGTAGATAGCCGAAGCGTCATCATCGACGGGAAGCCTGCCATACCCGTAATGGGCGAGATGCACTATGCGCGCATCCCCGAACGAGAATGGAAACGCGAGATTCAGAAGATGAAAGCCGGTGGCGTCACCATCCTGGCCACATACGTCTTCTGGATTCACCACGAGGATGAGGTAGAAGGCCAATGGGACTGGAGTGGGAACCGCAACCTGCGACGTTTCATAGAGACCTGTCAAGAGGTGGGCATGCCGGTAGTGCTTCGCATCGGTCCCTTCTGCCATGGCGAGGTGTATCAGGGCGGATTTCCCTGCTGGCTGGTCAAGAAGGCCAATGCCGACAAGAAGCAATACGGTTTGCGCTCCTTGGCTCCCGGCTTCATCGATGCTACCGCCAGACTCTACAACCAGATTGGAGCACAGGTCAACGGACTGATGTGGAAGGACGGCGGTCCCATCATCGGTGTGCAGATTGAGAACGAGTGCCGTGGGCCGTGGGCGTACTTTACCCAGCTTCTCGAACTTGCCCGGAAAGCCGGACTGGATGCCCCCATCTATACCCGCACAGGATGGCCTCAGATGAACGGAAAGGCTGAGTTTGGCAAGATACTGCCTCTCTATGGCGACTATGGCGATGGCTTCTGGGACCGTAAGCTCACCGACATGCCCGGCGACTATGCCAAAGCCTTCATCATGAAGGACAATCGCATGTCTTCGGTCATTGCCACAGAGACATTCTCGAAGGACGAACTGAGCGACAAGGGGGCCGAAGACTCTGCTGCAGGACTCTCCTACCCCTACCTCACATGTGAGTTAGGTGGTGGCATGATGCCCAGTTACCACCGGCGCATCAACATGAGCGGACGCGAAGCCATGCCCTTGTGTGTGTGCAAACTGGGAAGCGGCAGCAACCTGCCCGGCTATTACATGTATCATGGTGGAACCAATCCGCTCAGCCCGTTACACACGATGGCCGAGACACAGGCCAGCACGGTGACGAACTATAACGACATGCCCATCATGTCGTACGACTTCCAGACCATACTCGGAGAGATGGGACAGCCCAATCCTGCGGCATGGCATGAGACACGATGGGTGCATCAGTTCCTTGCCGACTGGGGCGCTGAACTGAGTCAGATGGATGTAGATACCCTGAGCGAACACTATGCACGTCGTGGTCAGTTTGTGTTCCGCAACGACTATGTGCGCATCCTGAACGAGGAGGGGCATGCCAGCATCACACCCGAAGGTATGCTGTGGGAGGGGCTCACCCTCACAAGTCAGGACGTGCAGCCCTTTGCCAAGGCCGACGGAGGACTCTACTTCATTGCCCTGGCAAACGTCAAGAAGCCCAGTATCACCATCAACGGCAAGCGCTATTCGTTTAAGACGGACGTAAGGCAGACGGTCAGCGGAAAGAGCATTACCGTACTCTCGCAGGCCAAGGCCAAGGAGGCCTATATCTTTGGTGGAAAGGTATTCTACAGTCCCCATGCCCTTTATCAGGATGGCAACAATATCGTGGAAGAGGAATGGAGGTCTGTGGAGAGCATTCTTAACAGCGCCGTACAGCCATCCACCTCATCCAAGCACATCACCCGCATCGAACAGACTCAGAAGGAGGGCACGCCACGCGAAGTGCCTATGGGTAGCCAGAAGGTAGCGGCACAGCCAACCGATGCAGACTTCAAGCAGGCGTCCGTGTGGACCATCCATCTTAATCGTGCCATTGAGGATGCCGAGAACAAGTTCCTCTGCATCTCCTATCGTGGCGACTGCGCCCGCATCTATGCCGACGGCGTACTGGTGGAGGACAACTTCTGGAACGGAAAGCCCATGCAGGTACGCCTCAGCGACTTGGTGGGAAAGCGTGTGGAACTGAAGGTGCTGCCCCTGCGCAAGGATGCCCCCATCTATCTGCAGAAGGAGCAGAAGGCCATACTTGAGGCTGCCGAAGGCACCTACATGCTTCATCTTGACGAGGTGAGCGTGTGGGAGCGAAAAGAGAGCGTGAAAGGTCACCTCAAACCCGTCATCAACGTCATAGGCGACTCATACGTGGCCAATCATCGCGATGCCAAAGAACACACATGGCACGCACAACTGGCCGACAAACTGGGTATGATCTACCAGAACTATGGTCGCAACGGCTCATCCATTGCCTTCGACAGGACACACGATGGAAAGTTCAACTTCGGTCCTGCCATGTGGCAACGCTACAAGGACATGGACAAGGAGGCCGACTACGTGCTTATCATTGCCGGCCATAACGATGCCGACAAGATCAAGAGCAACAAGGACTCGCTGTCTATGTTCTGCGACTCGCTGGAGACCATGCTTACGGGCATCGAGAAGCATTGTCCCCATGCACGCATAGGCTTTGTCACTCCATGGTATGTCGATGCTCCTGGCTTTGAGGCTGTATGCAAGACCATCAGCGAGGCATGTCGCAAGCATCACATCCCCGTGCTGCATAACTACTCTAAGGACTGCATCATCAAGGTACGCGACGAGAACTTCCGCCGCCAGTACTTTCAAGCTGCAAACGACAATGCCCACCTCAATAAAAGTGGGCACAATCTGTTCCTCCCCATTGCAGAGGAGTGGTTTAAGCTTAATATCCTACAGAAACGCTGACCTCGATCAGGCGCGTTATTCTCACTCTGTCTAAATCTCCTTTGTGTTCCACGCCTCTGCGCTGGCATACAGCAAGGGGGCTTCATTGGGAGGAAGCTTAGAGACGAGTACACGGGTATGCCATTTCATCTGGGCAAACAGGTTGTCGTTCAACGCTTCCAGGATGGCACGCTGCATGAACTTACCGCACAAGGTGCCTGCCTCACCACAGAGGATGAACGCCTCGGGGTTAATGAATGAGGCAACTGGCACAAGGGCCTTGCCCAGCAACTCGCCCGTATAGCGCAGGCATTCCAGAGCCAGCGCGTCTCCTTTCTCGGCGGCCTCCACAATCTTGACTATCGTCAGTTCTGCGGGGATGACGTCACGCAAGGGCGTCTGCACCTCAGGATGCCTCTTCATCAAATCCAGCGCATTGGCAATGATGCCACGGCGACTTACATAGCTTTCCAGACAGCCCACCTTGCCACAGCCACATGAACGTCCTCCTGGGAAGATGGTGACATGGCCTATCTCACCCACACGTCCATTATAGCCACGCACAGCGCGGTTGTTCACAAAGATGCCGGCTCCCAGGCCGATGTTCATATTCACCACCACGAAGTTCTGCAATCCGTGTGCCGCGCCAAAAGCCATCTCACCCATGGCAGCAGCCGTGGCATCATTGAGCAGCGATACCGCTATGCCCAGACTGCCCTGAAACATCTTGGCCAGTGAAATTTTTCCGTGCCAAAGCAGATTGGCAGGACTCTCTATACAACCATTGATATTGTTACCGCTACAGGCACAGATGCCCATAGCCTTGATTTTTTCCATACCACCGCATTGTTCAATCATGGGCATCAGATGCCCACAAACATCAAAGACAAACGTGGTAGGTTCGGGATAATCCTTCATCTGCAGACTCTCCGAGGAAATAATGCTTCCTCGGGCATCCACTATACCAAAAAGGGCACGATGCTCCATCACACAAAGCCCAATCACGTATGGCTTCATGTTGGTCAGCAATTCAATATCTCTGGAGTGATCTTCTAATTTATTCATAGTAGTAACCCTTTCATAAATGATTAAATCTGAATTACAAGATAGCATTTTGGAATAGTTCTATGGTGCAAAGATACTATTTTCTTACATTTTTCGGTATTCTTTTCCAAAGAAATAACACTAAATCCCAAAAAAAAACTCGATTTCAAGCACTTTTAGCAGAAAATTAGTACCTTTGTGTGACATATAAAAACAAATAGACATGAAACTGACTGTGATTGGCGCTGGCAACATGGGTGGCGCGCTCATCCACGGATGGGCAAAAAGTAAGAAGATTGACAGTATTACCATTTCTGACAAAAACGAGGCCCTTCTGGCTGATTTCAAGCAGAAGTATCCCGAGATTCAGACAACTACCGACAATGTGGCTGCGGCCAAGGGTGCCGACATCGTGGTTGTAGTCGTCAAGCCATGGCTGATGCCCGTTGTGCTGGACGAGCTGAAGGGTGTGATCGACTTTGCCAAGCAGATTATCGTTAGCGATGCCGCCAACTTCACCACCGACAAGCTGGCAGAGGCACTTGGACAGGAGGGACAGTATGCGTATGTCATCCCCAACATCGCTGCCGAGTTTGGTGCCAGCATGAGCTTCATCGCCAAGGGCAAGACAGCCAGCGAGGAGAGCCTTGCTCAGGTGAAGGCACTCTACGACATCGTGGGCGACACACTCGTGGTGACAGAAAACCTCGTTGGTCCTGGCATGATGATGGCAAGCTGTGGCATTGCCTACGTTATGCGCTACATCCGTGCCCAGATGGAGGGAGGCTGTGAGATGGGATTCTACCCTGCCCAGGCCAAGCAGATTGCCCTTCAGACCATGCAGGGCGCCGTATCTTTGCTCAAGGAGACTGGCTGGCACCCCGAGGAGGCCATCGACAAGGTTACCACCCCTGGCGGCGTTACCATCAAGGGACTCAACGAGCTCGACCATGCCGGCTTCAACAGCGCCGTGATTCGCTCCCTGAAGGCAGGACTGAAATAACCCCCTTCAAGTTTCGCATGTGTGAGGAGTTAAAG
>JAZLKL010000159.1:0-3474 GCA_045597585.1 Bacteroidaceae bacterium
TGCCGCAAACCTGCCGACTGAAAGCTCCATACTCATCTCTCGATGCTGATGCCATCCACTTCGAGACTGGTGTTCACCTATTCCTTGACGAGAATGAAGCAACGAAACTCGCATCATCATTCTAAATCTATGCCACATGGCAGAAACCATAGTATGTAGTTTTTCGTAAAAAAACACTCTGAAAATTGAATCTTGGCAGCAAGTTTACTATATTATACACGTAATCAAAAACAGGAAATTATGAAAAAGACAAAGATTTTCGTTGACATGGACGGTGTGTTGGTAAACTTTCAGAGTGGTATTGATAAGCTTGACGAGCAGACAAAACGTGAGTACGCCGATGATGGCAAAGGAAAACCACACTATGATGATGTGCCAGGCATCTTCTCTTTGATGGATCCTATGCCAAGAGCATTAGAGGGAGTGCGCGCTTTGAAGGACATGGGCTACGATCTCTACATCCTCTCCACTGCTCCATGGGGCAATCCTTCTGCATGGGCTGACAAAGTGGCATGGGTAACGAAACATCTTGATGATGTGTTCCACAAGAAGGTGATCATCACACACTGCAAGGGATTGCTTGCCGCTCAGGAAGATGCCTATCTCATTGACGATCGTACTGGTCATGGCGCCAGCGACTTCGCTGAGCGTCACATACAATTCGGTACGTCAGAGTTCCCTGATTGGGATAGTGTTGCACGATATTTCCTGAATGGAATCAAACAGCTAGGTTGAAAAAAGAGTTGCTCATTTCATTGAATTTTTTCGCAATTGTTTCTATATTATGTGCGTGTCCCGAAAGCGGGACGCGCATTTTTCGTTATTGTAAAACAAAAGCATAAGAAAAAGATGGAAAAGATTTCGACACTGATGAAGAAGATGAATGTACTGGAACTGATTGAGCAGATTGTGGAGTTCACCCATGACCAGGGCATCACAACGGAAATGAAGAAAGGTAAGGCACAGCTCGTCTCTCCTGCAAAGCCTTACATCAAGGAATTGATGACACGACTTGGCATAGAGAACGAGATGGAGGCGCTGTTCCTTGCCGTATTCGTGGACCAGTGCAATGACTCGCGTATAAATATGAAGGATATCGCGCGCCACTTCGATGTTCGCATGGTGAAGATTCTCTCTATGGCAGAGCACATTGACAGCCTTGTGCATCAAGGCATCATCATGCGCAAGAAGGACAGGGATGGCGACATCACCTACCGCGTGCCAAACAAGACGATAGAATGCTTGCGAAACGGAATATTGCCTGAGAAAGAGCGCATAGACAATCTTACACCACAGGAGTTCTATGACCATCTTGACAGCTTACTCGGAAGACGCGAGAACGATGAGATCGAAGACTCGGAACTGAACCTGTGCATTGACGAACTCATCGGCAGTAATCCTCAGATTGAACTGACCAACAGACTGCGCTCATTCGGTCTCAACAACAGCAGCCTGAAGCTCTATCTCGTGCTGTGTCGCATCTTCATAAATAATCACGATGACAAGATTTGTCGCAGTGACATCAGGGATTATTTCGACAATCCTTCACTTCGTCGCCATGTGGCAGCCCTTACTGCAGGAACGCATACATTGATGAAGCAGAAGCTTGTCGAGCACTCGTTTGAAGACGGTCAGGCTGATACGGAGTGCTGGCGACTGACGGACTACTCAAAGCGCGAGGTGCTGAGCGAACTGAAGCTGAATGTCAAGAAGGAAAACCGCTCTAATCTTACACGTCATGAGGACATAACACCGAAGACTCTGTACTACAATGACAATGTAACCAAGCAGGTCAATCAGTTGCTGTCGCTCCTCGGCAAGGAACGCATGGCTCGTGTGCAGCAGCGTCTGAAGGAAAAGGGTATGCGTACAGGTTTCACATGCCTCTTCTACGGAGGGCCAGGCACTGGTAAGACGGAAACGGCACAGCAACTGGCACGCCTTACTGGCAGGGACATCATGCTCGTTGACGTTCCGAATGTTCGCTCAAAATGGGTGGGCGAAACGGAGAAGAACATCAAGGACATCTTCGACCGCTACAAGCGTCTTGCCCAAAACAACGACATAGCCCCTATCCTATTCTTCAACGAGGCTGACGCTGTCCTAAACAAGCGTGCAGAGGGTGCAACAGGCAGCGTGGACAAGATGGAGAACGCCATGCAGAATATCATCCTTCAGGAGATGGAGCAGCTGGACGGCATAATGATTGCCACGACAAATCTCACGGGTTCGCTCGACAGTGCCTTTGAACGTCGTTTCCTCTACAAGATAGAGTTTGAGAAACCAACGCCAAACGAGAGTCGCCATATCTGGAAATCAATGCTGCCGGAACTCTCCGATGAAGAGGCCATGCACCTGGCAGAGACCTATGCCTTCAGCGGTGGACAGATAGAGAACATCGCCCGCAAGCAGCTCATCGACAGTGTGCTTTCAGAGAGCGACAGCCTCAATATCGATGCCATCAACGAGGCATGCAAGTCGGAAAGTCTAAGCAGGCATACCGCCAAACGAATAGGTTTTTGATTAGGAGAATATTCACTTTACTTATTTCTTGGATGATGGTTGAGAATCTCGTCTCTCAGGGTGTGGGTGTCGATGTGCGTGTAGATTTCCGTCGTTCCGATGCTCTCATGACCAAGCATTGCCTGGATGACGCGCAAGTCGGCACCACCCTCAAGAAGACTCGTGGCAAAGGAATGGCGCAGGGTGTGCGGAGAGATGGTCTTCTTGATGCCTGCACGCACACCGACGGCATAATGCGTGTTTACAACAGTGCTTTCCAAGGCTGCCGTCAGCTCACCCACATCACCATCCCTCGCAGCGTAATCCATCTTGATTCCAACGCCTTTTAGGACTGCACTTCGCTCACGTCAGTCACTATTCCACCTACCATGCCCGAACTGCCAAACGCTGCATTCTGTGGCTGCACCTCCTTGGAGAGCATCAATCTGCCCGAAGGCGTGAAGCAGATCAGTTGGTATGTTTTCAAAGATTGCAAATCCCTTTCATCCATAACCATACCAAAATCCTGCATAAATATCGGTCCTTCATTCCAAGGCTGCAACGCCCTCGCCGACATCTACAACCACCGCCCTACCCCGCAGGATATCAGCGACGATACTTTCACACACTACGGCACTCTCCATGTCCCAGCCCAAAGTATCGCCGCCTACCGCAAGCATCCCATATGGCGAAAGTTCAGGATTGTAGCAATACAATAAACTATGGCGGTGTCGTGCCCTCACGACACCAATTTCCCGACATATCCCTCACGGATGTCGGGCTTTTTTATGCCATCCCAGAGAAAAACACGCCCAAACCAAAATTGGAACAAAATGGAATGCGCGATTTCGGGAAATAGTTTTTACCTTTGCACTAACAAAAAGGATAGAAACACTTTCTGACAAACAAGACAAATACAATAACTATGAAAAAACTCATTCTTCTCGCCCTTGCAACAGGTATGCTTACCTT
>JAZLKL010000160.1:0-20480 GCA_045597585.1 Bacteroidaceae bacterium
CTTTTCGCATCAACCCGAGTTAACGGCTGTGATGGGAATAAAATCCCGACAAAGCCATAATGTTTAATTTTTAAAGACCACTTTTTATAGTGGGCTCAACTCTTATTTCATTATGCTAAAAAGTATTTTGTTTTCTTCTTAGGTTCACTTTCTTTCCACTCATTTGCTTTACGTCGGGCTAACGTAAAAACACTTAAGCCACACGTAACCCAACTGAGTGAAACTTGGGTGAAACAAGGAGAAAAAAGGGATATTGATATAATATTTTTACATCTTGGTTTCATATTCACATAGCTGAAGCATGTTAGTAGTTTGTAAGGGACGAAAAACAGCCATGTCACAAAAAAAGAGTTAAGAAGAAGACTGAGTATTTCAATCAAAGTCAACTTCTTAACTCCTTAAGTAATTGTTAAAAAATTACTTCCTAAAATATTAACGTTATGACTACCCGTCAATTTTGACTTATCTTTTTGGCTATTTTGGCTTGATTCATTAGTCACAATGCCCGCATTGCTCCTGCTTCATCAACCCAAACTATCTCAAAAATCTAAGCCCAACTTGCCGAAGTTATTTTTTAACGATTACTAAGCGAGCAATATGAATAGTTGCTATAGGATCCTTGGCTATTTGTTGATTGCCTCGCTGATGGCCTTTTCGATGTTTTCACCGCGAAGACCGCGTTTCAAGATGGTTCCATTAGGACCAAAGAGTATAATCTCGGGAATGCCGCTAATGGAATAGGCATCGCTACCGGCTTGCTGAGCGTTGATAATCTGTGGATAGGTTATACCCTCTTCCTTGATAGCTTGTAGGGTAGCTTCGGGTTCGTCCCAGGTAGCTACACCCACTACCTCTAACTTGTCGCCACCATACTTCTCATATACTGCCTTGATGTTGGGAATCTCCTGACGGCAAGGACCACACCACGAAGCCCAGAAGTCAACCAGTACCAATTTACCCTTACCTACATAGTCGGAGAGTCGTTGCACCTTGCCTTCATATTCAGCTTCGAAGTCAACGAACTTCTGTCCCTCTGCCGACTTCTTGGAAATATCCATGTTCTTTTTGAGTTCGGTCATGGCTTTGGTCTTCTTCATTTCGGGAGAAAACTTGTCCCACAGTTCTTCGAGCAGGTTGGCACTGGCTATCATAGGAATGTTATCATTGCAGAAACCAACCACACCTGCTACGTTGTCCTTGTTTTGTTCAACAAAGTTACGAAGGTGGGCATTGAGCGAGTCGGTATCTTGATAGACTTGGAACAGTTTGTTTTCAAATTCGAAGACAGCATTGTTGAGAGGAGTACCCTTTATGCCCGATTCCTTTTCATCCATCACAATGTTTCCGGGTTCAAGTACGATTAGGTTGCTACTCTTTTCCTTCTTACCTGATATTTCCAGGTACAGCACAAGATTAGCCAGTTGGGGATTCTCTACCTGTCCTTCGAAATAAATCTTGTTATTCTTGAAGTTTTTGGCTGTCAACATAACATTACCCTCCTCGTCGGTCAATTGAACCGAATCTACGGTAATGTCGTTTTCATTAAAGATTTCACCATTCCAGGTAAAAGTGTATTTTCCACCATTTTCACCCTTGTTGCAGGATGATAATGCGAGTGACAGCATCATTAAGCCCATTGCGGACTTACTAAAAAAAGATTTCTTTTTCATATATTTTTTCTTTTAAGTAAGTGAAGTTTCCCACCCTTTGGGTGGCTGAAACTTAGGGAGTTAAAAGAAGTTAAAGGAAGTTATCGCTCCTTCGTCGCTTAGGAAGTTAAAGGACGATACGTTTGTAAGATGCATTCAGGGAGCAAGACTTTTACTTTTGACCGTCGTAAAAAGTAACTTCATTAACTTCCTAATAACTTCCATAAGGTGGGAAAGTTTAGTAAGTAAGTGAACAAAAGTAACTTCTTTGAATTCTTTAACTCCCTATACATGCGAAACTTCTATATAAAAATTTTTGTTATTTCAACATTGTTCTTATTCCCCCTCGGGGGGTAGGGGGGCTACTTTTTTTTATTCTTCTTCAATTTAGTCTTCCCCCATAAACATGGGATCCCATGCGGGCAGTTTGATGGGTTTCTGCTTAAGCAAAGTCTTCTGTGCCTCGCTCAGATACTTCTTGTTGACTACTACACGGAACATATATTCGTTAAACCACTCGTCGGTCATAATGAGATAACCCGACTGACCACTTGACACACCCCAGCTGTTCTCTACTTTCCACTTGGTGGGACGCTCATTGGCATCAAGGTCAACAGCCATCAAGGTCATGGCATGGCTTGAACCACTATCGAAGCTCTGTATTCTTTGCTTCTTGTTCATGCCAAAAACTGTTCCAAAGAGTGAGTTGTAATCGTAGTTCTTCACGTCGAGCATACCATTGGCACGATTGAGTTGCTTGCCCACATCGCATGAGAAATACATCTGGCAGCTGTCCTTGATGGAGGCAATGCAAAGAGGCTTTATCTCCTCGATGTCGAGATTCAGGTAAAGCCAGTTGTGACCATCATATACATGGCGGTCATACTCAATCTCATACACCTTGTTGTACTCACGCGAGGGGTCGTTCATCAGCATCACGTAGTCGGCATTGAGGTCGGTACCGTCGCTTATCATCTTATAGAATTCCATAGGCGTATAGGTCTTGGCCTCGCCAATGAATTTGCCGTTGGCATCACGGGGAGCCCATGTAAAACTTTTCACAGGTTCGCCATAAGCCAAACTCAGCATGTGATATACGGTCTTCATCATCTCTACCTTTTCAGCCTCCAGTTGCTTCAACGAAGCACCTTGGCTGGCCTTCTCACGCAACTGTATGCCCATCTCGCGCAACTTACGCTTGAGGTGGCTATTGAACTCCGAAGTGCTGTTGCTGACGTACGTCTCGCCCATGACCTCCTGAGGTACCACACCATACTTGCTGACAAGGTCAGCCACACCCGTGTAGGTTCCACCATCGGAAAGTGGGTTCTGGAAGAGCCAAACTACCTCGCGGTCGTCGATGGCTTGCTTGCGAGTGTCGATGATGCCCTGCAAGAAGAGATTGCTCTTCTCCAGTTGGTCATAGAAGAAGCAGTAAATCTGGCTGAAGAAGAAGTTTGGAGTACCCAGCTTCTTCATGGCTTGATGGCGCAACACGTTGAGTCCTGTGAACAGCCAGCATCGTCCACTGCTCTGCTGGTCGCTGATGCCCGAGTTCTTGGTTTCAAGACTGAAATACGTGTCGGGCACAGCACTTGCGTGCTGCATGTCAAGAGCCATTTTGTTGATGCCATTGCTGCTGATGGCATTGCGCAAGGCACGGTCGGCTGGCGTATGGGTTTGTGAAGACTCAAGTGTCTTCAATACTTCGGGGGTAATGTTGGATTGAGCATGTAATAGCCCAGTCATTGCTCCGTTGGGAGAAATCATTTGCGAAATGGGTTGCAGAGCACCCATGAATGTAAGTGAAAGGATGATACGTTTCATTTATAATTGGTATTACATCACTAAATAAGATTATTACTACCTACAAAATTATTGTTTTTTATATATTCGAGCAACAAATTTGACAAAAAACATACTTCTATGTACTTAATTCAGCAAAATAAGATAGAAAAAATAAAAAAAACTTTCTTGTTTTTTGCGATAGTTGTACCTTTGCACAAGAATTCAAGGATAGCACAACTCTTACCTGCATTATTCATGCAGGAATTGATAATTGATATTTGACAATTGATAATTAAGCCTATTGGCGATGATATCCAGTTGAAAATAATGAGTTCGTATGTGTAATCTCAAATTATTCATTATCAATTATCAATTAGCCAGAGATTATGAACAATCCAGGCTCATCAGTTAATTAGGAAAAAGTAAATTAAGAGTTTAGAATTAAAAAAGTAGGGTAAAAAGATTATGATGTTAAAGCAGACAAAGATCGTTGCGTCAATCTCGGATTTGCGTTGCGACGTAGAGTTTATTCGTTCACTTTTTGAGTCGGGCATGAATGTGGTGCGCATGAACACCGCCCATGGCACTCGTGAGGGCATGGACAAGTTGATCAACAATGTGCGTGAGGTAAGTAATCGTATTGCCATTCTGATCGACACAAAGGGTCCCGAAGTACGTACTACCAAGATTGATGGCGATGACCAGATAGAATACCACATTGGCGATAAGGTGCGCATTGTGGGCAACCCCGACCTGCTGACTACCCGTGAGCAGATTGCCGTGAGCTATCCTAACTTTGTGAACGACCTCAACGATGGTGACTACATATTGATTGACGATGGCGAACTGGAACTGCAGGTGGTTGAGAAGCATGCTGACTATCTGGTTTGTGAAATTCAGAATGAGGCCACCATGGGTTCGCGCAAGAGTGTGAACGTGCCTGGTGTTCGTATCAATCTGCCTTCGCTTACCGATAAGGATCGCGAAAACATCAAGTATGCCATTGACCGTGACCTTGACTTCATTGCCCATTCCTTTGTGCGCAACAAGCAGGACGTAATGGACATCCGTGAGATTCTGGACGAATATGGTTCAGACATCAAGGTTATTGCCAAGATTGAGAATCAGGAGGGTGTGGACAATATTGACGAGATTCTTACTGTGGCCGATGGTGTGATGGTGGCACGTGGCGACCTGGGCATCGAAGTGGCTCAGGAGAAGATTCCCGGCATTCAGCGTGTTCTCATCAAGAAGTGCGTCTTGGCTAAGAAACCCGTTATCGTGGCTACCCAGATGCTGCATACTATGATCAAGAATCCTCGTCCCACCCGTGCTGAGGTAACCGATATTGCCAATGCCATCTATTACCGTACTGATGCTATAATGCTCTCGGGAGAAACGGCCTACGGAAAGTACCCTGTTGAGGCTGTGCAGACCATGACCAAGGTAGCTGCTCAGGCCGAGAAGGATAAACTCTCCGACAACGACATCCGCATTCCTCTGGGCGACAATCCTGATGTTACCTCGTTCCTGGCCAAGCAGGCTGTAAGAGCCACTTGCTCATTGCCCATCAAGGCTATCATCACCGATAGTTTCTCGGGACGCACGGCACGTAACCTGGCTGCATTCCGTGGCAAGTATCCTGTGCTGGCTATCTGCTATAAGGAAAAGACCATGCGCCACTTGGCACTCTCGTATGGTGTGGAGGCTATCTTCATGCCCGAGAAGGCAAACGGACAGGCCTACTATTTTGCTGCCTTGCGCAAGTTGCTCGACGATGGGGTACTGCAACCTTCCGACATGGTGGCCTACCTGAGTGGTGGTAAGCAGGGCACTCACACCTCATTCCTCGAAATCAATACCGTCTCTGACGTGTTGGAGGGAGGTATGGATTATGTTTTGCCTAACAGAAGAAGATATTTGTAATCTGAGCAAACTAAGTGATGATTAAAAACTAACTTGCTACCCATTTACTTTTTCACCATCACTAAGCACGAAAGTGCTAAGCAATATTTCTTTGAAGAATTTCATAATGCGGGGACAGATATGTAAGGTATCTGTCCCCCTTTATGTGTAATGAATTATTGTTATTCGTATCTATCCCGATACATTCCCGATACATTCCCGTTGCTTTTTATGCTAAGGAAAACAGGTAATATGAATGGATAATGCATATTTTATGTAAAGAACTTTTTTTGTATGTATAAGCTGAAGTTTCCCACTTTGATGATAGGGGATTGAACAGGAGGTTTCTCTTATGCCTTAGTTCTTTACGATCTCGAAAATAAACTGTTCATTATCATTATTACCAATTCGGTTGCCATTTATGCTCCAGAATTTATTACCGGCATTGCCAGCACACTGGATGCTCCACTTCTCGTCCTGCTTGGTGAGTACAAAAGTATGCCAGTTGGCATCATAGGGGTTCAACTCTTTGTTACGCCAGAAGTTGCCCACCTCGTTCAGATAACGTCCATCTTGCTTGTTCGTTATCTTGTATCTACCTGTCAGAGGTTCAAGCTCTATCAGCCATTCTTGTCGTTGTGGGTTAATCTTGTCGCGATCTGTCTGGAAAACAGGGAAATCTCCCACTTGGTCGGCTGAAGCATCCGTATCGGTCAGGTATTCACCGTTTACCTTGATAAAATAGACGCCATCCTCAATGCTTTGCACAGGAAAAACATCTATTCCGTAGGTGTATTGCTTCTTGTATTCCTTGATAAGGTTGGTCACATTCTCGTTGACCCATGGAGTGATTACATCACCGCTCACCACAGGCTTAGCCTTGACGATGCTTCCCTCATAGTTGCGACTTGTAATGGTCTTTTGTACCCGTTCCATGGCGGCTTGCGCCTTGTATTTGCCAATGAAGGTGATGGAGTCGCCATCAACAAGCGAGGCATTCATCTCCCAGACAGCCTGTCCTCTCTGACCCAGCAAACTCATGCTCTCAACCCAAGGTTTGATTTCAGCAATCATTTCGGGATGGTTGACGCTGTCGGCCAACAGTTGGTTTGCTACTTGCTGCATGTCGATGAAGTACTTTATTTTCTCTTCGTCATCCATTTGTATGAAGTCCTCCGATTCACCCTCACGGCGCAAGCCATGGCCTGTCTTGCCAAGGTCTATGTTATTCTTGCAGAATGTCTGGAAAGCCGAGCTGGCTGTGGGCATCAAGTATGCAAAAGACCTCTTCCAACTGCTCATGGCATCGTATTGAGGCATGTTCCATGTGTAATCGGCTATTGAATAAAGACTCACCTTTGAGGCTTCAGCATATTCCATGGGATTGGAGCAGAATCCACTCACCATGTCATTGATGTCTAAACCATTGCCATAGGTTTTTCCCATCAGCAAGCGACTTTGGCAATAGTCGTTGACAGGATAGTTGAGCCAGATGAATGCTTTGCGCTTTATCTGTCCGTTAATCCACTCCATGTCGTGTTTATCAATCATATCCACGACCGAGTTACCTGTCCACAAGATGCGAATCTCGGGATACATCATTTCTCCTAGAGTAGAAAGATAGTCGCCACTCGACCATGACTTGTTGTATTGTGTGGGACACATAATGAGAGGTTCCACATCCTCATGGTTGCACACAAAATTATCCGTCACAAAGTTCAGGAGTCCGGCTTGCTTTTCACCCTTGCTACCCTCACCCCAGATATCATCAAAGAAGACGGCAAACGAACGCACGCCAAGTTCGTACATAGCTTCCAGTTTGTTGCACACAGCCATGGAGTCCTCCAGGTTCCATTGTATGTCGCCACCAGGGTGTACAGCCCAAACGAACTGCACCTTGTTCTTGTGGGCACATTCCACTAACTCTTTCATTCTCGATGCCTCTTCTTCGGGGTAGGGTTCACGCCAGTGCTTGCGGTGGTAGGGGTCATCCTTAGGACCATAGACATAAGTGTTCATCTTCTGCTTGCCGTAGAAGTCAAATTGGCGCAGACGGTCTTCATGACTCCACGGATTGCCATAGAAGCCCTCGATAGCTCCACGGCACTCCACACTGGGCCAATCCTGTATCTCGACCTGCATCACTTTGTTTTGCTGAATCATCTGCAGGAAGGTCTGCACACCATAGTAGGTGCCACTTTCATCGTGGCCGGCAATAATCACCTCTTGGGGAGTTACTTTAAGGAAATAGCCCTCCTTGTGGTCAGGTACCTTATCGGCATATTTCTTAACCGCTTTGTCGTTTACCTCACCAATAGAGATGCGTATGGCTTTTGCAGCCTTCGAACCGCTCACGATGCTGACGTTATCTTTAAGCAGTCTCACGGCATCGGCATCGGCTTGTGAGCCACCTGTCAGCTGATATTGTGAAGCATTTGAAAAGGCATATTCTTTCCAGACGGCTTGTTGTGGCAAGGGAGATATGTCGGGCTGCTGGGCACTTGTGCAAAGCGACCCGAATAATGCTAGTGACAAAAGCAGGTTTCTTTTCATGATTAAAAAATGATAGTTAGTTTCGCTGTAATACCCGTTACTTCATATTTTAAAATCTTGTCTGTTGATTCTATGATATTTGGGTAAAGTTGAATAATGAGCATACAAAGATAATTGAAAAGGATGAAGTATCAAACATTTATTAAAAAAAAATGCCTATGATTGCACATCTCGAAAAATAATGCTACTTTTGCAACCAAAATAGATCAATACGTTTACAATGAATTTTACAGAACTCGCTAATCCCATCTTTCAAGCCGTCATAGACGACTATCATAAGACTGACAATGTGGATGCTCCCATCCAGAATCCCTATCAGGCAGGCACCATTGAGGCCGACCTTTATCTGAAGAACTGGATTGACACCGTGCAATGGCATCTTGAGGATATCATTCGTGACCCACAGATTGATCCTGTGGAGGCATTGGCTTTGAAGCGCCGTATCGACAAGAGCAATCAGGATCGTACCGATCTTGTGGAGCAGATTGACAGTTACTTCTATACGCTTTATCATGAGGTAAAGGCTCAGGAGGGTGCAACCATCAATACCGAGAGTCCTGCCTGGGCTGTTGACCGTCTCAGCATCCTGGCACTGAAGATCTACCACATGCAGGAGCAGGTAAACCGTGAGGATGCTACTCCTGAGCATAAGGCACAATGCCAGCAAAAGCTGGATGTGCTCTTGCAGCAGCGCATTGACCTTTCAACTGCCATTGATCAGCTTATTGATGATTTCAAGGCTGGACGCAAGTATATGAAGGTGTACAAGCAGATGAAGATGTACAACGATCCCAGTACCAATCCTGTACTTTACGGAAAGAAGTGAAAAGACTTCTCCTTATCCGCTTTTCTGCCCTAGGCGACATACTGATGACCATTCCTGTCATCGAGGCCTTGGCTCACCGCTGTCCCGATATCAGTATAACAGTGGTGAGTCGTCCCTTTGTGGGAAGTGTGTTCGAGACACTTCCCAGCAACGTGACGTTCGTAGGTATCAATCCTCGCGACTATTCAGGATTAGGAGGATTGGGTAAGCTCTACAAAGAAATAAAGAAGATAAATCCCACCCATGTATGCGACCTTCATGACGTGCTTCGCACCAAATACCTGCGAATGCGCTTTAAGATGGCAGGCATACCGGTCACACATATCGTCAAGGATCGCAAGGCACGCAAGCAATTCATACATTCTGAGCAAAAGGTGCAGCAGGTTACCAGCTTTGAGCGCTATGCTGATGCCATTCAAAGGCTCGACTTCATGAAGGGTATTGACTTTTTGGGCGAGATAAAGCAATTGATGCAACAGTCATCAGCCACACACGACAGCCGTTGTCTTTCATCCATTGGCATTGCACCCTTTGCAGCTCATCAGGGAAAGATTTATCCATTGGATTTAATGGAAAAGGTTGTTTCTCTGTTCAGCAAGAAGGGGGTTCATGTCTATCTCTTCGGGGCAGGTAGCAAGGAGAAAGCCTTGATGGAAGAGTGGGAGAAAAAGTATGAGCATGTTGAATCGACAGTAGGAAAGTTGGGTCACATGGCAGCCGAATTGGAATTGATAGCTCAGTTGGATGCGATGTTGGCCATGGATAGTGGTAACATGCATCTGGCCTCTCTTACCTCAACTCCTGTTTACAGCATCTGGGGTGCCACTCATCCGTTGGGTGGTTTTTTGGGATGGAGACAGCCTATGAGTCGTTGCATTCAGAAGGATCTTCCTTGTCGTCCTTGCAGTATCTTTGGCAACAAACCATGCCGGTATGGCGACTTCCATTGTCTGAATAGCATAACGCCAGAGGAAATTGTGGAAAGTATTGTTTTGCCATCTAATTCCTAACTTATGCATTGTGAACCGAAATGAAAATAGCCTTTGACGCCAAACGAGCCTACTGCAATTTTACTGGGTTAGGCAATCATAGCAGAACCACGCTCGACATTCTTACCCAATATTATCCCGAAAACGAATATCTGCTTTATACTCCTAAGATAAAGCAGAATGACGTGACTGCGCATTATCGTCAGCATCAGCATCTGCAAACCATTATGCCTACAGGAATCGTCAAGGGTGGCCTGTGGCGTACTTTCCGTCTGGCTGATGAGGTAAAGAAAGCAAAGGCGGATGTGTTTCATGGTTTGAGTAACGAACTTCCGATAGGCATTCACCGCAACGGAGTTCCCTCGGTAGTAACCATTCACGATGTGGCATTCAAGACATTTACGGAAATGTATCATTGGCAGGATAGGCAGATTTATGACGTAAAGTGGCGTTATGCCGTGAATCATGCCAGTAGCATTATTGCCATTAGCGAGTGCACCAAGCAGGATATTCTTCGTTTTTATAATGTGCCCGAGGAGAAGGTTCAAGTGGTGTATCAGCCTGTGTCTCCTTTCTACTATGAACAGGCTGAAATGATGTTGCAGAATACTTCTTCAGCAGCATCGCTTCAAAGAATGAGGGCATCCGATGAGGCTCATAGTGCTCTTTGTACTCAAAAGGAGGATGGTATTGCTATGCAGAATCCTTTCATGCTATATGTGGGCAGCATCAACAGTCGCAAGAACCTGCTGGGTGCAGTCAAGGCTCTTGAACTGCTTCCTGAGTCTGTGCGTATTCCCTTGTATATTGTGGGGGGAGGCAGAGAGTATAAGCGTGAGGTAGAGCAGTATGTTCATGAACATCAATTGGATAAATGGTGCATCTTTCTTACCAATGTGTCAAACGACCAGTTACACGTCCTCTATCGCAAGGCTCTCCTCTTTGTATATCCTTCTTTCTATGAAGGTTTTGGTCTGCCTCTTGTTGAGGCACGCCTATCAGGGTGTCCTGTCATTACCAGCAATGTGTCATCACTTCCTGAGGCTGCTGGTAAGCATTCCTTATTTGCAAGTCCAGATGATCCGCAGGCGTTGAGCTACGCCATGGAGCTCCTTATCATCAATGACGATTTGCACAGCACATTAGCTATGCAAAGCATGAAGGAGGCCTTGGAAACTCTGCATCCTAAGGTGCTGGCTGAGCAACTGATGCAGGTGTATGGCAAGGTGCTAAGTAAGTAAACAAACTAATACAAGCTTCTGAGTGCTTACTTATAGTTTGTCCAACAGGGTGTAGCTGTTCTGCAGGAGCAATTTCACTTTGTCTTCGCGGGAATTTCCGTTAGTGGCTTTATTTTCTATGTCCTTAATGATGCGCTTTGCATCGGTATCATACACTATGGTACCCGTTGAGTCGATGTACATGGCACCACTTGAGAAAGTGCTATAGACGAAAGGCTTTTCTGCATATTTGCTTTGCGAGGAGAACACGTTGCGACTGTAGGGATAGTCGCTGGCATCAATGCCCATTTGTCCCAGCAGAGTGGCGCAGAAGTCACTTTGGTTCATTAGGTTGTGTACCACCTTGTGTTCTTTGACGGCCCCACCTATCCAAATCATAGGCGAGTGGAAGAACTCAGGATTCTCATAACTCAGTTCATAAAGCATACCATGGTCGGGCACAAGTACGATGAGCAGATTATTCCATGCTTCACTTTTTCGCAGTTCGTCAACCATTTTGCCTACGCTTTCATCGGTATAGGCAAAAGCATTGGCCACCTTGTCGCTGAGTCGGCTATAAGGCACTTCAAAAGGCTCATGGCTTGATATGGTTTGATAGCCAAAGAGGAAGGGTTTTCCGTGCTGCTCCTTGTATATCTTATCCACAAGTTCTGCCGCCTTCATGGCACTCTTGTCATCGGGTACTCCCCACTTGCTGCTATTCGCATCTGCGCTTGGAAAGTCTTTGTCGCTGTACAATGTCTCAAAGCCTGATGAGATGAGATAGCTCGACTTTCCCATTACTGTGATGTCACCTGCATAGAGGTAGTGGGTCTTGTAGTCTTCTCTCATCAGCGATTTGCCCAATCCGGGCAGGTGTTCCATCTTGTTGGGCACTCGCATAAGGCTGACGGTGGGATAGCTCACCCAACCACTGAACAGGCTCACTGTACCACGGTCGGTACGGAATGAGTTGCTGTAGTAGTTGTCGAAGAAAACTCCTTCCTTGATGAAGCGTGACAGGTTAGGAGCTACGTCGGGCATACCTCCCAGTTCCTTTACGAACTTACTTCCAAAGCTTTCCATGAGCACAATCAGCACGTTGGGACGCTGTGTGTTGAGTAATGTGTCGGTAAGCTGACTCTCTGGGGCATAGTAACCTTCACAAGTACCAGGATAGACTGGTATGTCGGTGGCAAGTATGTTCTTCTCGATATGTTCCTTTGAAAAGAACTGAAACTCTTTTCCATAGTTCTCGGCACGCTTGATGCTCGAGAATACCGAGAAGATGGGGTTTACACCGGCGTGGTTGAGGAATAGGTTCTGACTGTAGTATGCCGTGCCTACGTTTTGCACGGCAGGACTTAATCCACCACGGATGGCAAGGAAGTCCATTCCACCTACCAACAGCATGATGCCTGCAAACATGGCTTTGTGTGGCCTTTCTGCCTGTATCTTCTTGGCGAAGTATCTGATGGGCCAGATAAGCAGGAATGCAAAGGCAGCAGCGGAGATGAGTATGGTGAGTATTCTTGAAATTACAAACCATAAACTCACGCTGTTGGCTGCACCCTCTACGTTTTGCATATACACAAAGATGGAAGCATTGAGCTTGGTCTTCCAATACTCGTAGAGGAAGGTGTCTCCACACAGGATGAGCGCAGAAAGCAAGGCCACCACAATGGAGTAGCCTATGAGTGTGCGGCTCCATATCTTTCTGCCCTTGTCGGTTCCCTTGTTGCATAGCACGTAAACCAGACTTGCCAGCCAGGGGATGATGACCAGATAGCCTGCTGTACTCATATCCATCGAGAATCCATGGCCAAGCACATCGAAGGTGTCACCCAGCGAGGTGGCATTCTCTGCGTGGTTGTAAAGTATGAATCCAATCTTGCTTAATGCAAATATCACCAGCCAGCATACAAATGTGCTGACAAGGAATAGCAAAGTGGACTGCTTGCTGAAAATATTTTTAATATTCATTATAAATAAAACTTTAATTTCTGAATTTGATTTCCTTTTTCACATAGTTGATTAGCCATAATAATTCATTCATTTCAGGCTATTTCCCTCTTATCTTGCACATCATCCAGGGGAACAGAAGATGCGGAAGGAAGCGGCATTTATCCTTGAAGGAATCTACTTCGCACACCACTTTTACATTGTCCCACAGTCCTTTCGAACGCTGTGTGTTGGATACACCATGTGTATCAAAGTGGGCTACGGGAATAGGTATGTGACGGAATTTCTTGCCAGCCAGAAACATTTGCTTGGCTTGTTTGAAGTCGGCTGAATATCGATGGCGGATGTCAAAGGGAAAGTCGCGCAGACAATCGGTGCGTGTAAAAACACCCTGATGGCAATAGAACATCTTATGGCAGTTGCGGGGCGATAGCGAACCTTTCAGTTGTCCGTCTTTCATAATGTCGCCATAGATGATGTCTGACTTCTCGTCAGCTTCTGCAAATATTTTGCTAATGACGTGTTCGTCAACGAATGTGTCGCCTGCATTCATGAATATGCAATACTCTCCCGATGCCATCTTCACGCCTTTGTTCATAGCGTCGTAGATACCCTTGTCGGGCTCGCTAATCCAGCGCACGTGGCATTGTGTTTCGTTGAGTTTTTTTCCGGGGATTCTTTCATTCCGGTGTTCCGGCATTTCGGCGTTCCGGTGTTCCGGTATTTCGGTGTTTCGGTGTTCCGGTGTTTCGGTATTTCGGCGTTCCGGTGTTCCGGCATTCCGGTATTCCGATATTTCGGTGTTCTGGCATTCCGATGTTTCGGTATCCTCAGTATTTTGGCTTGCCGGTATCCCTGCATCTTTTATCTCTTCAAGCCACTCTTTTGTGCCATCGGTCGATGCACCATCCACGATGATGTATTCCATATTGCGATAGTCTTGTGCCAGCGTGCTTGCTGCGGTTTGCTTCAATGCTTCCATGGCATTGAATGCAACGGTGACAACTGTGACAAGTGGTTGGTTCATAGTGAAGCGATTATGAATTGGTTTGTTTGAAGTATTTGTCTAAGACAAGCAATGAGACAATGGCTTCCCTGCGTTTGTTCTTGAACTGGTTTACATATTGATGGGCATGCTGGATGATGGCTTCTGCCTTGTCGGGATGCTGGATGTAATAGGTCAGTTTCTCTTCAAGGTCGCTATAGTCATCCTTTATTTCTATGTAATGGTAGTCGGCTTTAAGCGTGCCTTCCATAAACCAGGTTTCAAAGCGTGGTTTGGGCATCACGGCAATGCTGTTACTCGACATAATCCATTTCAGGTTGCTGGCCACATCGTTGCCCTCCAGAGCCATGATAAACTTGTAGTCAAGATGCGCGTAGAGCGTCAGCTTGGGTTTCCCCCATTCTTCCTTTATGTATTTGCCTCCTTCCATCACTTCTCCTGCATCCACCATAGGGTGGTTGAAGCATTTTTCCATGAACAGATAGCGGTTCTGCTTGAATGCCGTACCCTCCATCTGACCTATGGCACCACGAAAGATAACCTGGTTCTTTTTCTTTCTCCAAGGTATGTTGTCATGCAGAAATACGAAATGTCGTACCCTGTCCAAATTCAGTAGCGTGGCATTTTCGTTATGTCCCTGTATGGGGCGGCTTTTGGTAACAGAGGGTAGTTCCGGGATATAGTTTACATCGCCATGGCAGATGTGCCAGCGAAGGTCCTTGCTGAAGTATCTTGCATAGCGAATCGAATCCAGATAATACACCTTTGGATGTTTTATCTTTTGATGGCGCAGCAGTACGGACTGTCTGTCCCATTCCAATCCTCCTGCCATTTCCTTGCTCAGGTCTTTGCAGTAGTAATCTACACGTTGACTGATGTCACTCCAGTCAGCCCGTTGTTCTACCTTCCTAAGCAACAGATTTTTGCGTATGCGAAGTATGAAGCGTGGAACACCCAGATGAAAATAGTTATTTATGTAATAGCCTATCTTTGAATTCTTTCCTGTCCTGAATGCCATGTCTTCTATTTTTTGTTTTTCATATACTCTTGCCACACTCTGAAGTCTTCCAGCGTGCGCTTCCAGCGGTTGTGCGTCCACAACCAGAACTCGGGTTGCCGTTGGATGGTCTTCTCAAACAGGCGGAAATACATCTCAGTTATCTCCCAGTCGGCATGAGCCTTGGGTGTCTCGGTCATAGGCACTATCTCTATGTGATAGTAGCCTCGCTTGGGCCGGCTGATGTCGAGGTAAACACAGGCAAAGTCACACGATTTGGCTATCTGCTCAGTACCTGTGATGACGAGCGTGTCTTTGTGGTTCAGAAAATCTGTCCAGTAGCGTGTGGCGGGAAACAGGGGCACTTGGTCGCTGATGAAGCCAATGACGCAGTTCTTGCCCTCCTTGCGCAACTTGAGTATGTGGCGCAGTATGTTGATCATAGAGATGCTTTCGGGACCCATCGACGAGCGCACCTTCAGCATCAAGGCGTTGAAAGCTTTGTTTTCAAGCGGGTGATAGACCTGTCCGCCCATTGTGCCTTCTGGAACATGCAAGCCTATGCTGGTCACCCACTCCCAATTGCAATAGTGGCCCAGGTAGAGCACTACGTTGCGCTTCTCCTTCATCAGCTTATCGAAATATTCAAGGTTGTGATAGGTCACCCTGCGTTGCATCTGCTTTTTCGACATGGACGTCAGCTTGATGGTTTCGTAGATGTAGTCGCAGAACCAGTGGTAGAAGGCATGCTCTATTCGTTTTCTTTCCGTCTCGTCCTTTTCAGGGAAACAGTCGGCCAAGTGCTTCCTGACCAATTTCCTGCGATAGCCCACCACCTTATAGAGCAGCACGTACAGCAGGTTGGAAAGCCCGTACAGAAACCACAATGGCAGCAATGAGTGGACATAGACAATGGCATAGAGCATATAGTAGAGCATCTTTTGCCCCAACGATAGCTCTTTGGCAAAATTTGTTTTATTTTTTTCCATGTATAATCAAGTCGTTGTGGTTCATACGGGTCATGTAGCTTTGCATGATAGCCTTCAGCAACCTGCTCATGTTGTCGCGTACGTCAGGATGCTTGTCGGCTATGTTGTGCTGCAACAGCTTGTCGTTTTTAATGTGGTAGAGTGCTTTCACCTGCTCACTGTCAAACTGCAACATCCAGTCACCCTTAACCAACTGGTATATGCCACCATTGTAGCTTACGGCCCATGTATCTTCCTCGTCAGTACGGGTAAGGTCATTGCCAAATGCCACGTAGGGCTTGTCGTAGTGGAGCAGTCCCAATAGGGTAGGCATGATGTCTATCTGCTGGGCTATGCCGTGCCTACGGCCTGGTTTGACGACCTCCCCGCTCGGGTCATAGAAGAGTATGCACCCTCCATACAGTCCCATGTCGGTTTTATAGACGTCATGGTCGGGTTGGTTGGTATGGTCGCTTGTCAGTACGAAAATGGTATTCTTGAACCATGGCTGCCGACTTGCGGTTTCAAAGAAACGGCGCAGGCTGTAATCGGTGTAGCGTATGCACTTGTGCAGTTCATTGTCGCCCTCTTCGGGAAAACGTGTCTTGTACGCCTCTGGCACGGTAAAGGGATGATGGCTGCTGGCTGTGAAGACGGTAGTTAGGAAAGGTTCCTTCATCTCCTTCATCTTCATGGCATAGAATTGCAGGAAAGGCTCGTCCCAGATGGCCCATGTGCCGTCGAAATCGGCATCCCCCTTGAAACGCTTGTCCTGGTTGTATTCATCCCTGCCATAGTATTTGCCATAACCCGTGGTATTGGCAAAGGCCTGGAAGCCCATGCTACCGTTTTCTGCTCCATGGAAGAACGCACTTTCATAGCCCATCTCTCCCAGCAGACTTGCCAAGCCATTCACATCGTTCATGGCTGCGTGCCCTGTGATGTAAGGCTCTATGAACATGGGTATGCTGGCCAGGATGCTGGGCATAGCATCTATGCTTTTCCTGCCGTTGGCAAAGGTTAGGTCAAAGCTGAGGCTATGCTGGTAAAGCGAGTCTATAAAGGGCGTATAGCCTTTGTATTTGCCTTCATCAAGCTGGGTGTTATAGGCTCCAACGAACTCACGTCCGAAGCTCTCTACAATAAGTATCACCACATTCTTCTTTTGATGAGTGGGGATGAGCAGACGTGCTGTTGAGCTTGAATCAGTTTGCTCCTCTGCATGTTGTGAGGGTAGGAGTTCTTTTACCGGTGAGTATATTTTGTCCAGCTCTTCCTCGCTGAAGTATGCCAGTTTGGGATACGTCTTCTTTCCCATTGTTCGCAGAAGCGAGAAGGGGGTGTTGAGCACCACGGGTGCATCTTTGATGTTCTTTACATACTGGGTAGCGTTGCTGATGGTAATGGGTCGTACGGCATGTGTCATGCCTCCGCGAATGCCACAGATGGTGAGGAATACAAACAAGGCAAACACACAGCTGTGAACGGTGTAATAAGTCACAAGATTTGCAGGTTTGCGTTGTGCATTATGCATTGTGCATGGTGAATTGTACAGTTTCCACAATCCGTAAATCATGATGATGGCAGCCAGCACCAGATACCAGTGCTTGATGAACTCATGCCCGAATACGCTACCCAGATTGCCCTCGTTCTGAAATTCCTTGAAGATGGTGGCTGTGGTGCGTCGCCCTGTGAACTGCACATAGACGCAGTCGCACAGATTCACGATGATGGCCAAGCTGTTCACTACCACATACACCCACTTGGCTGCATGCTGCCATCGTGCCTTTTCCTTCCAGTGGCAGGGAAAGAGCATCATCACGGCATAGAGTGAGTTGGTGTAGAGTATGGCTGATGTGTCGAACGTGAGCGACCCTATGAGCAGTTGTCCGAAGGGAGTGTCGGAGAGTGCCGAGTGCCCCATCAGGTTCCAGTTCTCGCAGATGAAGATGATGCGGCACAGCATGTATGCAACGTACACAAGCAGCAAATTGCGGACAAATGCCAGTATGCTACTGGCTGTCCCGTTTGCGGTAGTGTGTATGAGTTTTCCTATCCTTTCTGATATTCCTTTCATGCCATTTTATTGTATTCTTGCAGAACCGTTCGGCGATTCTTCATCACTTAATCGGCCAGGCTTTGCGACGTGGTGGGTATCTGCACCTTTACCTTGATGCCTTGCTGGTATTCGGCATCGAAACTTATCTCTCCACCCATGCGGTGTGCAATGGTGCGTGCCAGGGGCAACCCTAAACCGAAGCCGGGGATGCAGCTGTCTAACTTGACGAAGCGCTCGAACACCCTTTCGCGCTCCTCCATAGGGATGCCTATGCCCGTGTCGGCAACCTCAATGGTCAGCATGTTGGCTTCTGCCATGTAGTAGTCAAGCGTCACGCTGCCTTGATGGGTGAACTTCAGGGCATTCTCTATGAGGCAATGAAGCATTTGCACCAATGCCTGACCATTGAGGCTGACCTCAATGTCGTCCTTCTCGTGTGCCATGCCCAGGGTGACATTCTCCTTGCACATGGCCTCGCAGCTTTCGATGGCCGTGGTACACGCCATCAGCACCGAGGTGGGTTGTGCCTCAAAGGGTTGGCTCTCCGACTCATAGTCGCTCAGGGCAATAGTTGAGGCGATGAGGCTCTTCAGTTTGTCGGAATTGCTTCGTATCTCGCCCATGATGAACTGCTCGTCTGCTCCATTGGGTTGCAGCATCTGCACAAAGCCCTGTATGGCGTTGAGCGGGGTGTTCATCTCGTGTGTGATGCTTCTCAGGAACTCTGTCTTGGCTTGGTCGGCCTTCTTCACCTCCTTGAGAGCCTTCGACAGGTGGTTGTTGAGTCGATGCTGCTTGCGCAGGAAGTAGGTGATGATGCACACTATGATGAGTAGGGTAACCGACAGCGACAGGGTGAACCGTCCCCTTATCTTCTGGCTCTGCATGCGGCTTCGCATCAGTTCCATCTCCTTGTCCTCCATCTCAATCTGCTGGGTGAGTGTCTTCAGCAGCGCAAACCTGCTGTTGTGCAGGGCTTTTCGCCAGTCACGATAGAAGCCTCTGAAGGCCCATGCTGCTTCCTCGTATCGTCCCAGCTGCATGTTGCACTCTGCCTTGATGCGATGGTAGTGCCTTGAATTTTCGGGATGCTTGATTTGTGCCAGGTGGTCGAGTGCCTTGGTGTAGTTGCTGTGCTTGGCCTCAAAATAAGCCATGCACTCATGGCGCCTGTCATCAGCCGTCACAATCTTCATGCTCAGTTCCAGGGTAGTGTCCTCATCATGGGTGGCAGCATCGTGCCGTTCCATCATTTCAAAAAAGCTTTCATCGTCATGCATCACGACGCTATACATGGCCAGTTCGTCGATGAGCATCTGCTTGACTTGTTTGTCCGGACAAATCTCGGAAAATTGCTTCATCTCGTCGATGTGCTGTTTGAACCAGACTGTGTCTTGCACCTCGAGTTTGCACAATACGGACTTTCGCTTGGAGTCAAAGTATTGCTTTTTCAGGTCGTTGTAGCTTGAGTCGGTAATCCAGTTGTGCTTGAAGTGGTCGTCAAGGTATTGCTTGGCTGCGCTGTCGGCCACTTCAAGGTGCATGTAGCACTCGTTGTAGTGGTGCTGCTTCAGCAGTATGTCGGCCAGCAGATAGTTGGCGCCTATGATGCACGATTGCACGTTGTTGCGCTGAAAGTACGACAGCATGCGCAGTATCTCGCGCGAGGCAAAGTCCTCGTCTCCTGCATCTATGAGGTTGTTGATGCAGATTTTCCATGAGAACATGAAGAATGCCTGTGCCGTGGGTGTGTCACCGCTGTAAATTTCAATCAGCTTGTTGTACCACAACCTTTTGTTTTTCACCTTGTCTGCCTCGTCTGTCTTCGTTATCGTACTGGCAAAAAAGTAGAACATGCCCAGAAACTCGTTCTTGAACGGTCTGTCCATCTCCTTGATCCGCGTTTCCAGGCGTAGGGCATTCTCCACAGTGGGGTTTTCCATGAGCAAGCCCAGTATGGAGTCTCTCATGGGGTATTGGGCATTGAAAAGCGAGTCGAATACACTTGCATCGAGATGGTCAATCACCGGGTCGTCGCAATAGGCGTGCTCGGTGAAGTTGAGGTGCAGGTTATCCGCATCCTCAGCATAGCCGTCATCGTTTGTGCAAGACAGCATTGCGAAGATGATTGCCGCAACAGGGAGCAAGAGAGTTGCTACACGTTTCATTCCCTTTTTTATCATTTTGCTGATTTGCTCTGTTTTTTAATTTAGCTGGTTAGACATGCTCACTTGAAGAAAGGCTTAAGCCTACTACATGGGCCTTGCAAAAGTTGAACCACAAAATAGTTCGCAAATATAGGTGTTTTCTTTGAAAATCCCAAGATTTTTCTGGCATTATTTTCAATTTTCTGCTTTAGCCTTGCCTGCACCTGCTTTCTGCCCTCGTTCTTCCCCTCTGTTTGAGTCGTATTCTCTCTTTCTCATCCTTCAGGGTTCACCTTACTTTCACTCAGTCGGATTACGTCTGGCTTACGTCAAAACACGGAAGCCAGACGTAAGCCAAACGTGAGGTACCTGAGTGAAACGTGGAGGAACAAAGGGCGGTGGGTGATCGTG
>JAZLKL010000161.1:0-12592 GCA_045597585.1 Bacteroidaceae bacterium
CAAAAAATATCTGATATATGCGAGTGTAAAGCTTTGTTATTCAGTGTGTTAATAAACTTTTTTACTACAAATAAGCGCTCTGGTTAATTGCTGGTAAAGCTGCTTGTTTAGTAACTTTTTAGACTTTACAAACTACTAGAATGGCTAGGATAACTAGAATAACTAGAATGTCTAGAAATTCTAGAATAACTAGAACAGCTAGAAATTCTAAAACAGCTAGAGCCACTATACTTTTCTAGAGGCTCTAGCTGTTTTTATAGCCACTCTCCAAGGAGAGAGTGCAAGAAGATTGTCTTACAGTTACTTCACCTTCGATGTGCACTCATTGCGCAATCCATCACAAGAAAGCATGTAGGCTTTTGCTGAACCGAACTTCAGGTACATGTCAAGACGAACTGGCAAATGGTTCTCATCGTCGGTAATGAAGAAACGAATGATCTCCTTATCCTTGCCATCTTGCTGCTCCATGAACGAGAACACCAGACAACGATATTTTCCACTACCGGTTTTAAGCGAGATGGTCTCACTGCCACGAAATACTACAAAGACGTTGTCAATATCATCTCCGTCCGCCATCTTGAAGTATTTCTTCTGTCCCTTCGCAAAATCAGAAGGGTCCATACTTCGAGCACGCTGCATAAGCGACATCATATCGTAAACACACTCTGAGGATGTATGCTCTTGTGTGGAAATCTCACCTTTGGGATTCTGGTATCGTTGAGTAACATGCGTCTTACCATTGGGATAGCTGTACCACACCTCATCACGACGATACTTCTTTCCCTCGAACGCTCCCTTGCAATAATACAAAGGCACATTGTCCACGGTAAACAAACCAGTAAGCGTGTCACGCATCATAAAGAAGTTGTCGAGCGATTTGCTGGTACGCGTAATGAGATAGCTACGAAAACCATCCTGTCCCTGATAGTTAGCCTTGCTGGTAAGAAAGATGGCAGAGCCTGCCTTTACCCAGACAAAGTTCCAATTGTAATACATCTCGTACACTATCTTCTCGCCGTGCTTGAAGGCCGTATTCTTCAAGGGACATTGTGCCGAAGCCGATGTAATCATCAGCACTGATAACAGCGTCAGAAAAAATCTCTTCATAAGTAATCGTTCAGATTAAAAAATATTTCGTGCACTAACTTAGCACAAACTATCAGTTAGTCAACACTAAGCAGGGTAAACCAGATTCTCTGGCTTCATCTGCATCAACACCTCGTCTAAGTAGCGACGTGACTCCAGGCGTGCCATAGGCAGGTCGTGAAGCAAATAGTTACCGCAATCCTTGGCTGCACAGCCGGGAACCTCGCCTTCAAACTCAGCCACAAAGCGGAAGGTACGTTGCATCAACTCCACAATGTCTGCACTCTCATAGTCTCCACGAATCAGCAGATAATTACCTGTGAGACATCCCATAGGACCCCAATAGACAATGCGGTCCTTCCACTCTGCATCATTGCGCAGATAGGTAGCTGCCAGATGCTCAATGGTATGCAGAGCACCATTATGAAGTGCGGGCTCACGGTTGGGTTCCTTCATACGGATGTCAAAGGTGGTGACCACTTCACCTCCAACCTGATCCTTACGACTCACATATATGCCACGTAACAAACGATTATGGTCAATTGTAAAACTTGGAATCTTTTTCATATATCTATATCATTTAATATTATTAAGGTACGCGCGCGTAACGTTGAACGACTTGTCGGCAATGGTGTCCCAGAAGTTCAGGTATTGAGAGACATTGTCCTTGTGCCCTGGAGTGTCGCTGATAATGCGGAAGCTCACAAAGGGAACTTTTCTGAGATAGCACACCTGTGCAATGGCAGCCGACTCCATATCGACAGCCAAGGCTTCGGGAAAACGACTCTTGATGAGTTGCTGCTCCTCGGGCTTTGAGACAAACAAGTCGCCTGTGCAAATCAAGCCCTCCAGGATATTCACATCTGTCTTAGTGGCAAGAGCAGCTTCCACCAGCATTGGGTCACCTTCAAATCGTTCAGGAAGACCCTGCACCTGTCCCAACACCGTACCGGGACCGCACCACATGTCATGATACACCGTCTGGCGACTAACCACCACATCCATTACATGAAGCGAATCGTCAACGCCTCCGGCCACACCCGTACTGAGAACTGCATCAGGCTGCATACGGTCAATCATGGCTGAAACACCAATCGCAGCATTCACCTTACCTATTCCACATTGAAGCAACACGATTTCGAGGTTGCCAATCATACCCACAAGATAGTCATCGTTGCCACATTTCACTACCTTGCTATCAGCCATCATAGAGGCTAACTGCTTATATTCCACCGACATAGCGGTAAGTACACCTATTCTTTTCATAACATTGTTTTTATTGTATATGCAAAGATACAACATTAAAAAGAAATAGGCAGAAAAAAAAATCATATTTTTCGTTAAAATGCTTTGCCTATTTATAAAGATATGTTAACTTTGCGCCCGAAATAAAAAAACAACATGGAAGGAAAAGATTCTATCTGCAAAATACTGCGCTCAATCATAGAAGTTGAGATAGCAATGGACAGAGATTTATTGCTCGATTATGTAATGGGACGACCCACGCAAATCATCAGCCAGAAAGGCCTGGACAACACCGAGGAATATGGATGTGGCGACGAAAAGGATGAAGAGCATTGGACCGTAGTAGTGGAAAAATGTATCGAGGAAGGCTTCCTTAAGATACACACCGATGGCATCAAAGTCACACCCAAAGGCAAGAAATATCTCAAGAAACCCACTCCCATAGAACTGAACGATAACGAGGAGGAGATTCCTGAAGTAGAGAACGATCCCATCGTGGATGATGTTGATGATGAAGGTGTAATCAAGGAGAAGAAGATTCCCAAAGCCACTAACTCACAGCGCAAGAGAGCCCTCATTCAGGCTGTTGACCGCCATGTGGCCCTCGACGACTTTGCCAACAACCACGGACTGGATTTTGACGAAGTGATGGATGACATGGAGGGAATCATAGCCAGCGGTATGAAACTCGACCTCAAGTATTTCGGACTTGAAGTGCTGGGCAAAGAGGCTATGGATGAATTGTTCGAATACTTTGACTCTGCAGAAACCGACAACATGGAGAAAGCTATTGACGAATATGGCGACGTGTATAATCGCGAGGAGCTGCGTCTTGGCAGAATACTGTGGAGATCAGAAAAGTTGTAAGCATGATACCTACGGTAGGTAAACATAATGCCTACGATAAGCAAGCATGATACTTACAGCAGGTAAACATGATACTTATAGACATCAATACCCTACACATAGCATACAGAAATCCCGGGCTCACCCAAGAGTCCGGGATTTCTATATATATCTTCCAACCTATATCATTCACGACCTGACGTCAATACGTTAACCAAGTCGCGAGTCTTCTCGTGAAGTTATCAGGGAACAAATAAAAGGTAATTGGGGGGATACTCATCAACCTTGGACAGGAGCCCTTTGTCATGAATCGACCTTGAACCATGCAGCATGGGTAATCATATATGCAACATATATGATACAGCATTGCCATTGTGTGATTACCGAAGAGCGTTCGAAGAGCACTCTACTTTGACACTTTCTGCTTACGTCTGGCTTACGTAAAAACACGTAAGCCAGACGTAAGCAGAACGAGTGCTGAGAGTGTGCTGGTAAGAGCCAGAACGTATGCAAAAAGATCAATCCTTGTCCAAGGCTTCGTACTTGCTGTGCTTGCTCTTGTACTCGGGCACAATTTCCTTCATCTTAGCCACAATCTTCATGTCATCGTAGGTATAGCTGAGTTCATGAAGTTCCTCCTCATTCTGCAAAGCCATGGCATACGAGTATTCACGAACGGCAGCCACCATAATCTTGGGATGAGGGGTGGGACGTGTCTGCTCAGCATCATTAAGAACCTCTTCAAAGAGTTTCTCTCCGTCACGCAAACCCGTGAACACAATCTGAACGTTCTTTGCACCCGACAAGTCGATCATACGCTGGGCAAGGTCAACAATGCGTACGGGCTTACCCATGTCAAAGACAAATATCTCGCCACCATTGCCCATGGTGCCTGCTTCAAGCACAAGACGGCATGCCTCCGGAATAAGCATGAAGAAACGGATGATATCGGGATGAGTCACCGTAATAGGACCACCCCTCTTGATCTGCTTACGGAAGAGAGGAATGACACTACCATTGCTGCCCAGCACATTACCGAAACGAGTAGTCACAAACTGCGTAATACCCGGTGTACCATCCACCTGACGAAGATGACTGAGCACGCACTCATCCGTCTCCTGCAAAGTACCCTCACGCAACTCCACCAATGCCTTATTCAGAGCCTGGCAGTAGATTTCGCAGATACGCTTGCTACAGCCCATCACATTAGTGGGACTGACCGCCTTATCGGTACTGATCATCACAAACTTCTTGGTGCCATACTTCACGGACAGGTCGGCTATCACACGCGTACCATATACATTATTCTGCACGGCCTCGCTGGGGTTATCCTCCATCATTGGCACATGCTTGTAGGCTGCGGCATGAAACACATAGTCGGGTCTGTATTTTGCAAACACAGCCTCCATCTTGCTTTGGTTGGAGATGCTGCTCACTATGGTCTGGCAAGGAATATGTGCATAGTGATTGGCCATGTGCAGGCGAGTAGTATGCATAGGTGTCTCTGCCTGGTCGATAAGAATCATCCGCTTGGGATTGAACTTGGCCACCTGACATGCCATGACATAGCCAATGCTACCTGCAGCACCCGTCACCATTACGACCTTATCCTTCAGCAGGCGTCCTATGGCATCAAGGTCAACCTCAATCTTGTCGCGTGGCAACAAGTCCTCGATATCAACTTCCTGCAACTGTGAGGTGCCCAGCTCACTCTTACCATCCCACTCCATCTCCGCGGGTTGCATCATAATCTTGATGCCATGACGAACAAGACCATCTACCAGACGGGTGTTGTTGCGGAACTCGTCCGTACGCAAGGGAGAGACGAAGATGGCACGAATATGCTTGGCAGCCATCACCCCCACAAGGTTTTCGTCATCTGCATACACCTTCACACCCATCATAATGTGATGGCTCACCTTCGTGTCGTCAGACACAAAACCTGCCAGCACATAGGGACTGCGCTTGTCGTTGATGATAGAATGTGCCAATGCCTCGCCACCTTCATGCACACCATATACGAAAACAGGTTGCTGAATATTGGTATAGATGATATTATCATAAAGGAATTTCACAAAAAGACGCAAACCTATGCAGAACAGGATGCTGAGCATGAAACCCACTATCAGGGTTATTGTCTTGAAGGCATACAGATATCCCGGATAGGCTAAGGTGAGCAAATGAATGCCGAAGGCAATGACAGAACCCACCAGCATAGCACCCACCAAACGAATGAAATCCGTACTGGTGGAATAGCGAATGATGCCGCTATAGGTATGGAACAACCGGAAACCTATGAGAAAACCAGGAAGCAAGGCCAGAAAACTCACAAGAATGGTACCAAAAGGAGCATACACATTAAGCCCCTGGTCGCTATATACGAGATAGTATGCTATCAACTCGGCCACAAGAACCAGGAAACAATCCATAATCAGGATAGTCCAGTATGGAGCTGCTTTCCGGCTAAAATACCAGTTGAAAAATAATCTAAATCTATTTGACATGTTATAGATAATGTTTAATGTAGTTTCACGATGGGTATATTATAATACACAAAGTTACATATTTTTCACCAAACCAAGTGCATGTTATCTTGTTTTTCTATCATCAACCACACGATTTCCTTCAAAAAAACGGCTTTTTGTGGAATATATGGCCGACGACTTGAACAAAACACCATACGAAAAGCACTATGAGCACCATGCAAGCAGAACAAGGAACACGATGCAGCCAAGAACAAAGAAACACACAAACGCGCACATCTTAAACAAAAGTTTTGCACAAAAAACAAAATACGCTTGCATAAATAGTTTGTTATTTGTAACTTTGCAATCAGAACTAACCAATGTTGGAAAGGACGCACAAGCTTCAAGAGTATGGATCTAACTCGATTATCATAGTGTTACACTTAACAATCAATAAAAACATATATCAAGAAGCACAAAGATTTGCATCTAACCGCCGCATTTACTACATAATATAATATAATGAAAAAAACAAACTTCCGTTGGACCATCTGTGCCATGCTGTTCATGGCCACATTGGTCAACTACATGGACCGCCAAGTGCTGTCCCTCACTTACACCGATTTTATCGCAAAAGACTTCCAATGGGATGACAACGACTACGGAACAATTACAGCCGTATTCTCCGTCTTCTATGCGTTCATCAGCCTCTTTGCAGGCAAGTTCATCGACGTCCTGGGTACCAAGAAGGGTTACATCTGGGCCATCGTGATATGGAGCCTTGCTGCTTGTATGCATGCGGGTTGCGGTTGGCTGACAATGGTTTGCAATGGTGCCGAGAGTATGGAGGCGCTTCGAGGCATGGAAAAAGCCTCGCAGATTGGCCTATGGGGACTGACGTTCAGCGTGTGGTGCTTTATTGCCTGCCGATGCTTCCTTGCAGCCGGTGAGGCTGGTAACTTCCCTGCAGCCATCAAGGTTACTGCCGAATACTTTCCCAAGAAGGACCGTGCCTTTGCCACCTCTATCTTCAATGCGGGTGCCAGCGTGGGTGCCTTGTTAGCGCCCCTCACCATCCCCCAACTGGCCAATGCCTTTGGTTGGGAAATGGCATTCATCATCATTGGTGGCATAGGATTCATCTGGGCAGGTTTGTGGATAGTACTCTACAAGCACCCACACGAAAGCAAGTTTGTCAATAAGGCCGAGTTAGAGTATATCAACCAAGATAACACTCCCGTCCCTGCAGCCGCTGAGGAGGAAGCAAAGACCGACGAGAGCAACAACGAAAAGGTCACAGCTACGGAAGAAGTAAAGACAGAGGCTTCTTTCAGCATTATCGACTGTTTCAAATATCGCCAGACATGGGCATTCATCATGGGTAAGTTCCTCACCGACGGTGTGTGGTGGTTCTTCCTGTTCTGGGCTCCTGCCTACTTCAAGGAACTGGGATGCCCTGCCTCTTCGGGTATGGGACAGATGCTTCTTTTCGTGCTCTATCTCATTGTGACTGTGGTGAGCATTGTCGGTGGATACCTGCCCAAGTACTTCGTGGAGAAACGCGGCATGCATCCCTATGCTGGCCGTATGCGTGCCATGTTGCTGTTTGCATTCCTTCCTATATTTGGACTCATCGCTCAGCCTTTGGCTGGGGTCAGCGTATGGTGGCCTGCCATCATCATCGGTCTGGCTGGAGCAGGTCATCAGGCATGGTCGGCCTACCTCTACTCAACTATCGGTGATATGTTCCCCAAGCGTGCCATCGCCACCATCACCGGCATCGGAACCATGTTCGGTGGCCTCTGCAGCTTTGCCATCAATTATGGCTCCGGTAAATTCTTCACATACGCAGAGGAAAATGGCTTCTCATTCTTCGGAACCGAGGGCAAGCCTGGTGCCTATATGTTAGTATTCTGCTATTGCGCTGTGGCTTATCTTCTGGCATGGTGCATCATCCGAATGCTCATTCCCAAGTATAAGCCTATTGAATAATAAGGTTTTCAAGGACGAAGTTTCGTAACCAACGGCGATTGGAATAGTTTAAAGAACTATTGTGAATAAATAACTAACACATCTGCAATATTCCCCCCAGAGGATATGCAGCCCCCTCCTTGAGGGAGGGCGGGGGGAGAGTCTTTTTATATATGAAATCATTCATGGACAAGGATTTCCTCTTGGAAACCGAAACCGCACAAATGCTCTATCATGAGCACGCAAAGAGCCTTCCTATCATCGACTATCATTGCCACCTCATACCCGAAATGGTAGCAAAGGATCACAAATTCCGCAGCATCACCGAGGTTTGGCTTGGTGGCGACCACTACAAGTGGCGTGGAATGCGTACCAATGGCGTGGACGAGAAGTACATCACAGGCGACAGTACCGACTGGGAAAAGTTTGAGAAGTGGGCAGAGACCGTCCCCTACACCCTTCGCAACCCTCTCTACCACTGGACACATCTCGAACTGAAGACCGCCTTTGGCATCGATAAGATTCTGAACCCCTCAACCGCTCGTGAGATCTTCGACGAGTGTAACGAGAAACTGCAACTGCCCGAGTTTTCTGCCCGTGGCCTCATGCGTCATTACAATGTGGAGTGTGTGTGCACCACCGACGACCCCATCGACTCACTGGAGCACCATATAGCAACCCGCGAGAGTGGCTTTGAAATAAAGATGCTGCCTACCTGGCGTCCTGATAAGGCCATGGCAGTTGAGAATCCCGAAGCATATCGTCAGTACATCGAAAAACTCTCCGAGGTTTCTGGTATCAGCATCTGCAACTACAACGACCTGCTCGATGCCCTGCAGAAGCGTCATGACTTCTTTGAGGCTCAAGGTTGCCGCCTCTCTGACCACGGCATCTGTGAGTTCTATGCAGAGGACTTTACCGAGGCAGAAATCAACAGCATCTTCAATAAGGTTATGGGTGGTCAGCAACCCACCGACCTTGAGGACCGCAAGTTCAAGTCAGCCCTTATGCTCGACTTCGCACGCATGGATGCTCGCAGCGGTTGGACACAGCAGTTCCACTATGGTGCCTTGCGCAACAACAACACTCGCATGATGTCACTCCTCGGTCCCGACACCGGCTTCGACAGCATCGGCGAATGGAACACTGCCATTGCCATGAGCAAGTTCCTCGACACTCTCGACAAGGAGAACCTCCTGGCCAAGACCATACTCTATCCTCTCAATCCCTCGGCCAACGAAATGATTGCCACTATGCTCGGCAACTTCCAGCAGGGTCCCACTCCCGGAAAGATTCAGTTTGGCTCTGGTTGGTGGTTCAACGATCAGAAGGACGGTATGGAGCGTCAGATGAATGCACTCTCCGTACTGGGTCTGCTGAGCAGATTCGTAGGTATGCTTACCGATAGCCGTTCTTTCCTTTCATATCCTCGTCACGAGTACTTCCGCCGTACTCTCTGCAACCTCATCGGACGCGACGTAGAGAATGGCGAGATACCTGCCAGTGAGATGGACCGCATCAAGCAGATGGTAGAGGATATCAGTTACTATAATGCAAAGAACTACTTTAAGTTTTAGTCCCAGGGCCTATGGAAAGAACATGGAGATGGTTTGGTAAGAAGGATAAGATCACTCTTGCACAACTCAAGCAAATAGGCGTGGAGGGCATCGTAACCGCCCTGCACGACGTACCTCTGGGTCAGGTATGGACTCGCGAGAAGATACATGAGCTGAAGGAATACATTGAAAGCTATGGCATGAAATGGAGCGTCGTAGAGAGTCTGCCCGTAGTGGAGACACTCAAATATGGCGGTCCCGATCGTGAGGAGCAGATTGAGGTTTACAAACAGAGTCTGCGCAACCTCGGCGAGGAAGGCATAAAGTGCATCTGCTACAACTTCATGCCTGTACTTGACTGGGCACGTACTGACCTGCTGCACGACAATCCCAACGGCTCAACCAACCTTTATATGGACTGGGGTATGTTTGCATACTTCGACATCCACATACTCAAGCGTGAAGCCGCTCGCCAGGAATGGGCAGAGTTTTCGGCTAACCACAAGTGGGGGCGCGACCTTGTGGCCGAGGCCGACAAGATCAAGGAGACCTCTACACCAGAGTTTGACCATGAGATGGTACAGAACATCGTCATCAAGACACAAGGATTTGTCTCTGGCAACTTCAAGGAGGGCGACGAAGCCCCTGTGCAGAAGTTCCGCGACTTGCTGAAACTGTACGATGGTATTAACAAGGAACAGTTGCAGGCCAACATGAAATACTGGCTTGAGGCCATCATGCCTATCTGCGAAGAGTACGACATCAATATGTGCGTACATCCCGATGACCCACCCTACCCCGTCTTCGGCCTTCCTCGCATCATTGGCACCGACGAGGACATTCAATGGTTCCTTGACGCTGTGCCCAACAAGCACAACGGACTTACATTCTGCGCAGGTTCCTTGTCGGCTGGCGAGCACAATGACGTTACCGCTATGGCACGTAAGTTTGCCGATCGCACTCATTTCGTGCATCTGCGCTCTTGCCATATCTTCCCCAACGGCAACTTCACCGAAGCCAGCCATCTGGGAGGACGTGGCGACCTCATCGAGCTAACCCGCATCTTTGAAGAAGCTGAGCAACGTGGAGTTTGCAACAGCGGACGACGTCTGCCCATGCGCGTTGACCATGGTATGACTTTCACGGATGAACCCGGTGGCATCTTCGACGAGTCGGCACATGGTCACAACTCTGGCTACACCCTTCTGGGTCGTATGTTTGCCATGGGACAGATGCAAGGCATTATGGCCACCGTTGACCGCGAACTCGGCATCGAGTACAAGCAACCCGGATTCTTCGACTAAGGCACACTCTTATAAAACAAAAATCCCCGTCTTGCTATGACAACCAAGCAAGACGGGGATTTTCAACTTTAGCCTGTATTATTCATACATACTCACAATCTACAATTTACAGATTATACTGATTTTTTCCATCCAAATGAAAATCAAACAATAACCTAATAATCAACAAATCGTAGATCGCAAATTGTAAAAGCGTGAATAAACTATGGATAAATCAAGTTAGAAATTGATAGATACTGCTTCGCGTTCTTCTGAACGAGCTTCATAGAACATCTCCTGTCTAAAGCCAAACATACCGGCAATTATATTGCAAGGGAATGACTGAGTAGAATTGTTGTATTGCATCACAGCTGCATTATAACTGCGACGTGCTGCCGAGAGCTGCTCTTCCGTCTCAGTAAGGGTTCGCTGCAAATGTAGCATATTGGCAGAAGCCTTCAAATCAGGATAACGTTCAAAGGCAACACGAATACCATCCATAACCTGGCCTACACCTTTGTCAAGCTCTTGCTTCTGCTGACCATTCATTCTGCCGTAAGGGATATTGCGGAGTTCTACCAAACGAACCAGCAAATCTCTTTCGTGCTGCATATAACCCTTTACGGTCTCCACCAAACTCGGGATGAGGTCATAGCGTTTTTTAAGCTGAACATCAATACCTGCGAAAGTCATTCTCACCGTGTTACGCTTTGAAACCAGACGATTGTACATGACAATAATAAGCAAAAGCAAAACGCCCACTCCAATCAAAACCCCTAAAGCTACTTCATTCATAATATTATATAATTTAAGTTTTTACAAAGATAGAAAAACATGCTAAATTGCGCAAACAATTTCCATGATTTTTACCATGAACGTCGTGAAAACATTCGCAAACGTGTAAGAACATATATTTCGGGCATGATATTACACGCACAAAACAACCTGAGAAGCAGACCTATTTCTTCTCTTTTATACAAAGTTGTATAAGCTGATGAAGTGAGCCATTAAACACATTACAGTCCACGTGGCCATCAATGCCTGCCACCTGACCGCAATCAGTATATTGCCAGAAGGTCCATTCGCCTTCATACTCAAGTTCCTCCTTATAATAATGTGCTATCCAGAAAGGATATTGGTTGAACTCCTGCGTATTAAGATACTTCATCTTAAAAGCATAGTTGGTGTAGATAATTGGCTTCACGCCAAAATGCTTCTCTACCACATGAAGCCACTTGCGCACCATTTCTTGCAGCTCGTCCACAGACAGATTGCCATCCTTCTCCACATCAAGTACAGGAGGCAGGTCACCAGGTTCAAGGTTAACCTTTGAGATGAAGAAGTCGGCTTGTTTCTCGGCATCCGTACCAGGAATAAAGAAGTGGTAGGCACCTCTTACCAAAGAGTGATGCCGCGCACGATGAAAGTTATCGTAGAATGTCTTGTCAAGGATAGAAGTTCCCTCTGTGGCCTTGACTATGACAAAGCGAAGGGGTTCACCCCCTACATTCGACACACGAAGCACATCCCAGTCAATCTTGCTCTGGTAGTGTGAGATATCCACACCACGCACCTCGTAGCCACCAGGTTCTGGCACATCCTCTCCATACATAGCCTTCCAGGGCATGGAGAAATGCAACACTACCTTTAGGATGAAGAGAACATAAAAGAGCGCTATCAATATCCCGCCTGCCCACAGCGCCCAAGAGGGTACACGAGAAAGAAGACGCACAAACCAATTAGTTGAGTTTGAGCGTCGTTTATTACTACTGCCACGTCGCACAGGTTTGCGACGGGCAGTAGTTTGTTTTGTGCTCTTACGAGCCTTTTGTCCAATAACGGGCACCGCTATTACTTAGCCTGCTCAAGAGCGAGGGTCTTGGTGCACTGATCGCATACCTCGCTGGGACCCCAGTACTGGATAGGACCGGGATAAACATATGCAGTCTCCTTAGCCCACTTCTCGCGGTTAGCAGCGAAGTACTTGAAGGGAGCACCGTCCAACTCAACGAGAGCCTTGCGGATAACGGGCTTGTTAGCACCATTACGACGCTCGATGTTCATCACCATAGTGATGGGCACACCACCAGCAATCCACTCAGCAGCAGGAGCAGTAGTGTTCTTGATTACAGACATGTAA
>JAZLKL010000162.1:0-3660 GCA_045597585.1 Bacteroidaceae bacterium
TTGACATCGAAGAGCTCGCTGAGCACATGAGTAACCACAACACTCCTTACTCCAAGGGTACTATCCATGGTGTGCTGAAGGACATGGTGGCTTGCGTCCGTGAACTCCTACTCGACTCAAAGAAGGTCAAGCTCGATGACCTTGCAATTTTCAGCCTCGGTCTGACAAGCCGTCCTGCCGACACTCCTGCTGACTTCACCCCTTCGGGCAACATCGTCAAGGCGTACATCAACGCTATCGGTACTGGTGAGATTTCGAAGAAGCAGCTCGATGTGACCGCACGCTTCAAGGAGGTGGTTGAGTACAACCGTGGTGAGAGCAACACCTCAAACGATGGTGGCAATGGTGGCACTACTGGCGGCAATTCATCTCGCCAGTACACCATCAGCGTTACTTCAGCCAATACCGCACAGGGTACTGTAACTGGAGGCGGAACTTACTCTGAAGGTTCTCGCGTGAACGTGACTGCAACGCCTAAGTCTGGCTACCAGTTCGACAAGTGGAGCGATGGCAACACCGAGGCAAGCCGCACCATCAACGTGACTCAGAACCTCAGCCTCACCGCAAGCTTCAAGGCTGCTGAGGCAGGTGGCGATGACGAGGGTGACGACATCACCTACCTCTAATCCTTCGACTTTAGTTTATCCTGAACGAAGTTGAAGGACTCAAGAACCATCTCTGACTGAACGGAAGCAAATCTGACTAGAAAAATTCAAGTTGGATTTGCTTCCCATCTTAACCCAAAGTCCTATGAATCAGCATACACAGCATTCCAATTCCTCCCCTCGGGGAGGTCAGGTAGGGGCTAAGGAACTGACCGCCATCGTCCTTCTTGCATGTGGCATCATCATGGCATTCATTGCCCTCATGCTCCCACCACCCGGAGAAATCCACGACTCCGTCCTTTACATCTTCGCCCAAATCTTCATCTACTGCGGCTCAATCTTTGGTATCGACTCCTACATCAACCATAAGATTAAAGACCGCAACGCAAACAACAAACATCCCAACGATTATGACTAACGAATCAAAAAACAAGTGGAGCGTAATAATTAACATCGTTCTTACCACGATTTCAGCCATCCTCACAGCCCTCGGCTTCAACATCGGATAGCATAATTCCTTCATGACATTCATAAGCCTCAACAGCACCTCATCCAAGGTTCCGTTGAGGCTTTGTCATACGCCAAATTAGAACAGATAACAGAAATAACAGATAAACAGAAATTCATTTCAATACCGTCTAGTTCTAACACACAATTTGCAACTTTCACCCCTCAAACTCGCCAAATAGTGTTAAATCTTCCCCGATTTCAATAAAATCAAAGATTTTCTTGCCGGAAATTGCGGATTTATTCGTAATTTTGCACACATTACAGTAATTATCAACTTCAAAGTTTAAGATTATGGCATTAGCAGTAAAAGACATTGCCAACAAGCTTCTGCACAGGGCTTGGATGGACGAGAGTAGCGAATTGCTCTCAAACATGAAGCTTCAGAAACTGCTGTACTACCAGCAGGGATTCCATCTGGCATACTTCGGTACTCCTCTCTTCAACGAGGGCATCGTGGCATGGCAGTATGGTCCTGTTGTGCCAGAGATCTATGAGGCTTACAAGCCGTTCGGTCGTGCAGGCATCGAACCACAAGGCGAGCCGGTTGCGCTTGAAACGGAGAAAGAAGAGAACCTTTTCAACGAGGTTTTCGAGGTTTACAACCAGTTCTCAGCAGCAGGATTGGTCACTCAGACGCATAACGAAAGCCCTTGGATTGATACACCCAAACAAGGCGTTATCTCGCAAGAGGCAATGCGCACGTTCTTCCAACAAAGATTGGTTTAGCGTATGGCAGCGATAAAGAAAACGCCCAAGGTTCTGACCATCTCACGCCAGCGTGTGGAGGAACCGCCAAAGGTGACCTTTGGGTTTGAACACCTGCATAATGTCTCATGGACGGACGCAAAAGATGTGCGCTTCTTCAAGGACTTCATGCTGCATCTGCAAAAGTTCTCCACAATGACTTGGCAAGCCATCTATAGTGCTCCGCGTCATGGTTTGGGAACTGAGACGCTACCCGTCTCTGCCATTAAACCTCAGTTAATCGGCATCCCAAACGAAATCCAGAAGTTCCTCGTGCTTCGTGCCACCGGCGACAATCATCCATTTCTCGGCTACAGAGACAAAGACACATTCCAAGTAGTATTCCTCGAAGCTGAGTTCGGAGATGTTTACAAGCACTAAAGATTGAATAACATAACGTCAAACAAATAAAATTTAAACATAACCGCCAAGGCTTAGGCCAAGGCACAACGAAATAGAAAGTACAGAAACGTAACATACATAATACATAGCAGCATCAGACTATCATTGTGGTCATCATGAAACAAGCCTAGGAAACTCGTAACATGGATAAGCGCCACTTCAATGATGGTTGGCTTTTCGGCGTATAGCCATAGGAATAGCCAATCCTCGGATATTGATACGATGATGTTTGCGCCCAAATAGGGCGTGAGCATTATTCTTATTCCGAGGATGGGGTCCATAACATTCCTAGGCTTGTGCCCCTGATGACCATAAGAAGGCTCACGTCCTTTTCATGTGTCCATCGCACAGAGCCATACTGATTGAAGATAGATGATGCCTACAAACAATAATCATCAAATAAATAAGAGAAATATGGCAATAATAGACGTTGTAAAATGTGAGATTGTCGATGGTGAGTTTTGTCACAAGTTCCCTTCTGACGACTTGAGGATAGGTTCGCAACTTGTTGTCTATCCTTCACAAACAGCTTTCTTTGTCAAAGGAGGTACCGTATGCGATGAGTTTACGGCTGGAACTTACACCATAAAAACAGAGAACATCCCCGTTCTCAACAATCTTGTAAACATTCCGTTTGGAGGAGATTCTCCTTTCAAGGCAGAGGTTTGGTTCATAAACCAAATTTCCAAACTTGATATTCCCTGGGGCACACCTCACCCTATCCAACTTGAAGACCCAAAATATAAGATAATTGTACCCGTGCGTGCGCATGGACAATATGGATTGCGTATCAGTAATCCTCGACTTTTCCTTGAAACGCTCATCGGTAACATGAGCAGCTTTACCGCTGACAAGATTGACCAGTATTTCAAGGGAAAGATGATTGCTGCACTCAACACAATGCTTGCTCAACAGATTATCAACGAGGGGGTAAGCGTGTTGGATATCAATACCCAATTGATGACTATGGCTGAAACGCTGAATGTTCAACTTAACAACACGTTTGAGAAGTACGGTGTCAGCATTGTGGATTTCGCCATTATGTCAATCAATGTTCCCGAGAATGACGATAGCGTAATCCGATTGAAGAAAGCGAAAGACCTTGCTGCACGCCTTACGATTACGGGACGTGATGTTTACCAGATGGAGAGAAGTTTTGATGTGCTACAAACTGCTGCCGGTAACGAAGGGGCTGGTGGACAAATGCTGGCTATGGGAGCAGGACTTGGTGCAGGAGTAGGCGTTGGCAATGCCATGGGAGACATTGCAAAGCATACTATGAACACGAATCCCACGCCACCACCTGTCCCACAGCAAACAACCTATTATGCATACGTCAACGGTTATGTAAACACTATTATTATGTAAATATTTTATGGTAAGTAATTGAACAATAATA
>JAZLKL010000163.1:0-5326 GCA_045597585.1 Bacteroidaceae bacterium
AGGTTGTCGTATTCTCTCATGAGGTTCAGGAACCAGCCAGCCTCCCTGGTGACGGTTTGAGGGTCGTAACCCTTCATGAGGTGCTCAATCTTGCAACCACCAATGGCCACGTGGATGACACCAATCTTGATGCTGTCGGGAAGGTTCTCCACCAAGGTGCGACCGAAGTAGTCGGCAGGGGTCAAACCAGCGCTGGGACGGCACAAGGGTGGTTGGGCGGTGTACCACTGGTACTTCTTGCGACCTTCGCCCTTATAACGACCGGTGTTGGCGGGGAAGTCAACGGCAGCCATCATCTGGAAGCGGTTGTTGTCCCAGGCATAGTCCTGCTCCTCAGGAGTAGCAGCACCTTCCATGTTCGACTGACCGATACAGATGAAGAGCCAGAAGTTGGGGTCGGGTGTGGTGCCAAACTGCTTGCTCTGCGACAAGAAGTCTTCTGTCTTCTGAGCACCACCATACATCTCGATTTGCGCTTTAGCTGTCTGGGCAGACAATCCCATGGCAGCAAGTGCGATGAAAAATAGTTTCTTAAGTTTCATGGATTATTTCTTCTAATTAAGTTTTTGAATACTCAACTTTATGGTTATTGGTTATAGGTTATTGGTTATAGATATCATACATTTGCTTATCTATTTATGCACTTGGCATATGGGATTTTGCTTTTTTGCAGCATATCTATAACCTATAACCTATCACCGTATTCAACTTTTGAAAGTTGAATTACATTATTTGTTAACTACGGGCAACTTGTCAAGGAACGACTTAATGGTTTCGTCAGAGGGAATGACATCAGTCATGGTCTTGTTGTTGAATGCCTCATAAGCATAGAGGTCGAAGTAGCCAGTACCGGTCAAACCAAACATGATGGTCTTCTCCTCGCCGGTTTCCTTGCACTTGAGAGCCTCGTCGATGGCCACACGGATGGCATGGCTGCTCTCGGGAGCAGGAAGGATGCCCTCCACGCGTGCAAACTGAGTAGCAGCATCGAATACCTGTGTCTGCTCCACAGCACGTGCCTCGAACAAACCGTCATGATAGAGCTGTGAGAGGATGGTGCTCATACCATGGAAGCGCAAGCCGCCTGCATGGTTGGCCGAAGGAATGAACTGGCTACCCAGGGTGTACATCTTAGCCAAGGGGCAGATCATGCCAGTATCGCAGAAGTCGTAGGCAAACTTACCACGGGTGAAGCTGGGACATGAAGCGGGCTCAACGGCAATCACCTTGTAGTTGGCCTCACCACGCAGCATCTCGCCGATGAAGGGAGATACCAAACCACCCAGGTTAGAACCACCACCCGCACAACCGATGATGATGTCGGGCTTGATGTCGTACTTGTCCATGGCCTTCTTAGCCTCCAAACCGATGATGGTCTGGTGAAGCAATACCTGGTTGAGCACCGAACCGAGTACGTAGCGATAGCCGTCCTGTGTTACGGCAGCCTCAACAGCCTCAGAGATGGCGCAACCCAGGCTACCGGTGGTGTCGGGGTGCTCAGAGAGAATCTTGCGACCCACGTTGGTGGTGTTGCTGGGCGAGGGAGTGATGGAAGCGCCATAGGTGCGCATTACCTCGCGACGGAAGGGCTTCTGCTCGTATGAGCACTTCACCATGTAAACCTGACAGTCGAGGTCGAAGTATGAACAAGCCATACTCAAGGCAGTACCCCACTGACCGGCACCAGTCTCGGTGGTCACACCCTTCAGGCCTTGCTTCTTGGCATAGTATGCCTGTGCGATGGCGCTGTTCAGCTTGTGGCTACCCGAGGTGTTGTTACCCTCGAACTTGTAGTAGATCTTGGCGGGAGTACCCAGAGCCTTCTCCAGGAAGTATGCACGTACCAGGGGTGAAGGACGGTACATGCGATAGAAGTTCTGAATCTCCTCTGGAATATCGAAGTAGGGAGTGGTGTTGTCCAGCTCCTGCTTGTTCAACTCTTCACAAAAGATAGGGTTAAGGTCGTTGATGGTAAGAGGCTCCAAGGTGCCAGGGTTGAGCAGGGGAGCAGGCTTGTTCTTCATGTCTGCACGCACGTTGTACCACTGGGTTGGAATCTCATCTTCAGAAAGATAGATCTTGTAAGGGATTTCCTGTTTCATGTGATTTTAAGTTTAAGATTTATGCTGTTTTTTGTTTAGTCCTTTGCCTGATGCAACTTGAGCTGTGGGAAGGGGAAGCTGATGCCTTCGGCCTTGAAGGTCTCATAGATCTTCTCGTTCATATCGAAGAATACGCCCCAGTAGTTGGCGCTTTCCACCCACATTCTTACGGTGAAGTCAACGCTTGAGGGCGACAGGGCAGACACGGCCACGAAATGCTCGTATCCCTTAATGTCCTTGATGATGCGACCCTCGTTTATGATGAGCTTGTCGAGCACACTCTTCACCTTGGCGGTGTCGGTACCATATTCCACACCAATGGTGAGGTCCACGCGACGGTATTTCTCAGAGCTGAAGTTGGTCATGTTGCCACTTGAAAGAGCACCATTGGGCAGAATCACCTCACGGTTGTCGGTGGTGAGGATGACGGTATGCAGAATCTGTATGGCCTTGACTGTACCCGTTTCACCCTGGGCTGAGATGAAGTCGCCTACACGGAAGGGACGGAACAACAGCAGCATGATACCACCGGCAAGGTTCTGCAGGTTGCCCGAGAGAGCCATACCGGCAGCCAAACCCAAGCTGGCCAGCAAGGCAGCAAAACTGGTGGTGTCAACACCCAAGGCATTGACAACGGCAATGACGAGTAGGGTAGTGAGCAGTACGTTGACAAAGCTCTTTACGAATGATTGTATGGTAAGGTCAACCTCACGACGAACCAATATGCTCGACACTACCTTGTTGATCATCCTGATGATGAAACGTCCCACAAGGTAGATGATGATGGCGATGAGCAGGCTTTTGCCACCCTCGATGGCATAGCTGATGAGTTGATCGCTAATCTTAGAGAAATCGAAATTGGAATTGGCAACTTCCTTCACGATATTGGAAGATTGCTCTGCTGCCTCAGCAGCTTGTAAGGGGAATAAATGTAACATGTTTATTATTTTTAAGATTGTTTTTGTATGCTTTCCATAACCTCTTATCCATGCAGGTTGAGGCAGGAAATCCTTGCTTTATAAAAGCCTGTTCCTGACCAGCTATTCGGTTACCTTATGCAAATATAAGCATTTTCTTTCAAATAATACCATTTTGATGAGATTATTTGCAGTAACAACACATAAAAGTAACAGAATGAGCACAAATCGTATGCTTTTTGGCATAAAAACACTCACTCCAACGGTAAAAAACTATGCACTCAGTTAACTATAAACTCAGTTAACTATGAACTATGCACTAATTTAAACGAACGCTCTTTGCTGCCATCGCTTGCTGTACCATCGCCATACGAATATGGCACCTCGTATGCCTTCGTCGAGGAAGAGGGCACACCACACGCCAATGAGTCCCCAGCCAAATGCGATGCCAAACAGCCAACCAAAGAACACACCCACCAGCCACTGTATGGTAATGCCCACGTAGAAGGGGAAGTTGACGTCGCCAACACTTCGCAGCACGGTGGTGTAGAAGATGTTGGTCACCTTGCCAATCTCCACGGCAATATCCATGATGAGGATGGTGCTGCCAAGGGCTATGATCTCGGCATTGTCGGTAAGGAGTGAGAATATCTGGCCACCCAGACAAGCAAAGGTAACGCTCATCACGATGGTGATGACGATACCCAGTTGCAAGGCATACCATCCCAGCTTGTAACTGGCATGATAGCGATGGTTGCCTACCAGGTGACCGATGGTGATGCCAGAGCCCTGGGCAATGCAGATGCTAAAGATGAACACGAAGGTGATGGTGTTGACCACATACATACGGGTGGTCAAAGCCTCGTTGCCCAGCATATTGATGAACGAGGTAAGCACCAGCTGTTGCGCGTTGTACGACATGTTCTCGCCTGCAGAGGGTAGGCCGATACGGATGAGGTTGCGCATCTCGTGCATCAGTTCCCTGAAAGGGGCTTTGAATGCCTCGATGAGTTTTCGGAATGGAATGTGCTTGTAGAACAGGATGATGAAAAGCACAAGCGTGGCAACTCCTCTGGATATTACGGTAGCGGTAGCGGCACCTTCCACACCCATGGCAGGCATACCAAAGTGACCGAAGATGAGGGCATAGTTGCCCACAATGTTCACCACGTTCACCAGAATCACCACCATCATGGGATAGAAAGCCTTGTGGTCGGCACGCAACGAGGCAGAGATGGTAAGGTGGATTGCCTCGAAGAAGGCAAAGGCACCAGCCAACTGCATATAAGGCAGACCGTATGCCATGAGGTCGGGTTTCAAACCCATCCAACCCAAAAGGGTAGGGGCTCCAAGAGAAAGAACCGCCGAGAGGATGAATCCGCTTATGATGTTGAGCAACAAGGCCATAGCTGTAACCTGCTCCATCTTGGCCCTGCTGCCAGAACCGAGATACTGCGAGCAAAGTACGGATGTACCGATGTTGATGATCTGAAATACAAGGAAAGCAAAGGTAATCAGCTGATTGGCAACTCCCACAGCCGCCACGGCATCATTGGCATAGTGCGACAGCATGAAGGTGTCGGTAGCGCCCATCATGGCCACCATCAACATCTCGATAAATATAGGCAGGGTAAGCGAGCGGACGTTCTTACGCAGGTTTAGCTTTTTTTGTTCCATCAATGCTTATTTGACAATATGAGGCACAAGTCTTGTTCTCTTTAAACAATCTTTCACACAATGGCTTTGCTCATTTCGACTGCAAATTTACTACAATTTATTGGTTCGGCAAAATGTATTCCACAAAATCATAAATTCTCGACATGTAGATGCGAAAAAACTATGAACTCCCAACGTGAAACTATGAACTATGCACTATTAACTATGAACTCCCGACGTTCTCCCGACGTTCCCCCGTATTTCTCCACGCATTTGTGTAGGCTCTAAGGAGGAACCTCGGGTTGACAACGGGAAAACATCGGGTTGACAACGGGTCAGTTCATAGTTCATAGTGTTTATTTTTTAGTTCGTAGTGTCTAAGATGGTAAATCAATCAACAGAAATGGTAAATTATCTACAATCGGGAAGTTTTGAGGGAACTTTTAGAGAAAAATGCATACTTGTATATTATTTATATTCAGTAATTTATAAGCGTGAGGGAATTTTTTCCACTTTTTCTTCTAAAACTTTCTTATACGCGCGCGCATTAAGAAGTTTTATAAAAATAATAGGAAAAAATTCCCTTGTCTTTATAATAGATTGATTTATTGAATCTTGTAGATTGTATATGGTAATTGAAAAGTGTACCAC
>JAZLKL010000164.1:0-11098 GCA_045597585.1 Bacteroidaceae bacterium
GCGGAAGTCCTGCTCAAAGGTCTTGTCGTTGTCGCAGATGTCTGCAAGCGTCTTGCCCTGCGTCACAATGAAATCATTATATCCACACTCCTTGTCACGGAAGGCATCGATAAACTCCTCCAGGTCCTCCTCTCTCGAAACGCCTTCCTCCTCCACCATCTCGTCGATGGCCTTGCGCATACGTCCTTCGAGCATGACGAGTGCGAAGAAAGGCATCATGTATTCGGGAAACTTGCTTTGCTTGATGCCTGCTGCTATCAGCAGGTCGGCAGCAGCCCATATCTCGCTCTCATACTGCATGATGTCGCGAACGGGCGTTGTCTCATTCGTTGGGTTGTCTGTTTTTAGTGCCATGGTTAGATAGTTTAGCAACAAGGAACTACAAAGCAAATGAGTTCCACAAACAAACTATCTGTTCAATACATGAATGGCATTATGGGTTAGGATAAAAGAAGGGCGTGAACTACTTCTTATGGCATCCCGGGGTACAAGCCTAGGAAATTGATGGACCCCTCAACTGAATAAGAATGATGCTCACGACCCTTACGGATCGCAATCATCAGGTTATCTTTCTTCAGTTGATTGGCTTTCCTATATGCTTATACGGCAAAAGCCAACCATCATTGCTGTGGTTATTTATCCATCTGAATTAAGTTTCCTAGGCTTGTTTCAAGGGATACCACAATGATAGCCGATGTTGCTATGTTTTTTATATGTTATTTTACTATATTATTTCTTTCGTATGTACTCAACTCTCTGGTTGTGAGGCTTTGTCACCCTAAGACCATAAAACCTTATAACCCATTCATGAGTACTTTAGTTTAAATATTTTATTCGTTAAACAATGATTTCGTTATTTCCTTTGACTCCCCTTTCGGTTCGTCTATAGTATTGCTGTAACTGAAATCCCTTATATTTTTCAATCCAAGTTACTTTTCAGCAGCTCTACCGACAAAGTGGTAAGTGATGATATCTGCTCGTATGACATTCCAGAGAGCCTGAGGGTCTTCGCATAGCCTAACAATGCCTTGTCCTTCTCAGCCAGCTGACCGTCCTTCTCAGCCAGCTGACCGTCCTTCTCAGCCAGCTGACCGTCCTTCTCAGCCAGCTGACCATCCTTCTCAGCCAGCTGACCGTCCTTCTCAGCCAGCTGACGGTCCTTCTCAGCCAGCTGACCGTCCTTCTCCGCCAGCTGACCGTCCTTCTCCGCCAGCTGACCGTCCTTCTCCGCCAGCTGACCGTCCTTCTCCGCCAGCAAGGCATCTCGTTCTGCTATCTTCTTGTCACGCAGCATAATGGCCGTATCACGATTCTCTATGGCTTGGAAGTATTCCTCCTCCACGTTCATATCCTGGCGCACCTTGGCATCTGACGCGGCTGAAAGCAAGCGGTTCAGTATACGGGACATCTCTTCGTCATCGGCGTAACTCCTCTCGTCGAGGTTCAGCAGCTGACGATTGTGCTTGTCCTTATGTGTCTGGTCAAACACGCTCAGTACATGTTCCAAACGGTTGTTCACACGACCGCGAAGAAGGGGTATCTGCACCACAATACTGTCGTGCACCAAACTCTCGATGAATGGATCGGGTACTCCCTTACTCACTTCATTGCCATCGTAGTCATACGACTTATGGTTGACGTAGATGACAGGTTCTTCGATATCGCCCACACGATGTCCCAGCAGATAGACCGTAATCATAGGGATGCCGTAACCTTCCGGATTCTCATCCTTGATGATATTGGCAGGGTCGGCATATTGCGTACCCAAGTACTGTCGGAAGCGAAGGGTCTCCGTTTCGAGCCAGGTCTTCTGAAGCTCTATCAAGATGAGTTTCTGGGAACCGTCGTCCTGCCTCACCTGCGCACCGAAATCTATGCGAAACATAGAGATCTTGTCACGCGAACCATTAGAGTATTCGTGCTTGCGTACCTCTACCTCCACCACCTCGCGCTTCAGTAGCGCAGACAGTAGTGTCTTGGCCACGCGGTTGTCCTCCATAAGGTACTTGAAGACTGCATCGTATATCGGATTCGCTACGTTTATCATCTCATTTATGTCTATGAAAATTAACTTTCTGCAAAATTAAGCATATTACTTGAAACTACCAAATAATATCGTTGATTTTTTGCCCCATCCCAACCTGTCGCCGAGAGGTGGAGGCTTATTCTCCTACTGTTCGCCTACATTTAGTCTTCATTTAGCCTACATTTAGCCTACATTTAGCCTACGTCGGGTGTTTTCTGTGAGCCGAAACAAGGGTGACCCTTTGCCATGACCTTGCTATGACTCCAATATGAATTCAATATAATTCCAATATGACTTCAACAAAACTCCAATATGACTCCCAAAATGGCACGCAGCTAATTGTTGTGAATTATTCATTATGCATAGTGAAATATCGGTCATCCTTCGGGTTGCACTCGGGTTGAACACGCTTTGCTTACGTCTGGCTTACGTAAAAACACGTAAGCCAGACGTAAGCCAATTGTGCGCTGATAGGGTGATGGGAGGAGGAAAAACGGAGAGAGAAAAAAGACTCTCCCCCTCTAGGAAGGCAGCAGCTAAGCACATGCAAAGATACGAAATATTTATCCGTTTTGCAAATATTTTCAAAAGTTTCCTCCACTATCGCCGTCAGTCCATGCGCACCTCCTTTAGTGAAGATGCCTTGAACCTCACTTCGTCGGTGTTATGCGCAAGGGACTGTCCGTCGAGCACCCATTCAACCCTCAGCGTATTGGGATTGGGGCTCAGAAGGTTGAGTGAGAAAAGAGCCTCACCGGTGAGAGAGACGGCATGCTCCTTTGGCTGGTGAATTATGAATTGTGAATTACGAAGCCCCCTACTCCGCCACGATGCGACAGATGTTGACAACCGTCATCATGGCCTTCTCCATGCTCTGGACGGGCACAAACTCATGACGGCCATGGAAATTGAGTCCACCGGCAAAGATGTTGGGACAAGGCAGTCCCTTGAAAGAGAGTTGTGCGCCATCGGTGCCACCACGGATGGGAACCACGGTGCAGAAGCCACAGGCCTCCTCAATGGCACGCTTGGCAATGTCGGTGATGTGAGGCTTATCCTCCAACTGACTGAGCATGTTGTAGTACTGGTCCTTCAGTTCCACCTTCACCACACCTTGTCCGTGACGCTGGTTGATGCGCTCAGCAATGTCGAGCAACACCTGCTTGCGCATCTTGAACATCTGACTGTTGTGGTCGCGGATGATGTAGTTCAGGCTCGCCTCCTCCACGGTGGCCTTCATGGACGTGAGATGGTAGAAGCCCTCATAGCCGTCGGTCTTCTCGGGACGCTCATTCTCGGGCATCTCCATGGCAAACTCGCTGGCCACCAGACAGGCATTGACCATCTTGCCCTTGGCATAGCCAGGATGTACATTGCGACCGGTAATGGTAATCTTGGCTCCGGCGGCATTGAAGTTCTCATACTCCAGTTCGCCCACTTCGCCACCATCCATGGTATAGGCAAACTCACAGCCAAACTTCTCCACATCAAACAGATGGGCACCCATGCCAATCTCCTCGTCAGGATTGAAGCCCACGCGAATCTTGCCGTGCTTGATCTCGGGGTGTGCCTGCAGATAGGTCATGGCAGTCACTATCTCGGCTATGCCAGCCTTGTCGTCGGCACCCAGCAGGGTGTTTCCGTCGGTCACGATGAGGTCTTCGCCCACGTGCTCTTTGAGTTCGGGGAATTGTTTGACAGAGGTCACGATGCCCGCCTCTTGGTTGAGCACGATGTTACCACCCTCGTAATGCTCGATGATGCGGGGACGCACATCCTTTCCACTACAGTCGGGCGACGTGTCCATGTGGGCGATGAAGCCTATGGTAGGCACCTGCTTGTCGGTATTGGCAGGCAGAGTGGCATAGACGTAGGCATGCTCGTCCATCTCCACGTCATGCAGGCCAAGACTCTCAAGTTCCTGCTTCAGGTATCGAGCCAGTTCAAACTGCTTGTCGGTACTGGGACATTGGGCTTCGTTTTCCTCGCTCGACTGGGTGTCAAAACTCACATATTTCAAAAAACGGTCAACTAATTCCTTGTTCATGGTTATGCTTCTATATAAAAAGTTTGTTATTTTAACATTACTCTTATTCCCCCTCGGGGGTTAGGGGGAACTACTTTTTTAGATTATTCTTACACAAAATTACGAAAAATAAATCACCCCACCGCTAAAAATAAAAAGATTTTCGTATATTTGTAGCCAAAAATCGACTCTAAATGTGAAACCATGACGAAGAAGTACCTCCTTGCCCTTGCCTTTGGAATGACGGTCAGCCTTCCTGCGCTGTCGCAAAACGCTGTCTCAGAGCGTGTGTCCTCGCCCACCGAGGGAGTCATCAAGGCCGACTTCGTGGACGAAGCCACGATGAAAGCCGACCTGCTGCAGATGCTGGCCCGCTTCTCCCAATATATGGCCGACGACTGGAACCCTTGCCAGGCACCCAATAGTCTGAACGAGGAATGCGGCTTCTTCAAGGGTGAGAACTCGGGAGGGTCTGACGAACGTGGCGTACGTCCCAACGCCGACCTCTCCATGATCTGCGCCTTCCTGGTGAAGTACGGCAAGCCAGTCGGCGTGACACTTCCGCAGGGCGTGACGTGGCAGAAGATAGAGCAGATGGCCATGCAGTCGCTGATATTCGCCTACTCCACCCACAAGGCCAACCAGCTCAAGGTGTGTGCAGGAGGGCGCTACTGGGGCAGCACGTCCAAGAACGATGCCGTGTGGGAGTCGAGCCTCTGGGCTATGTCGGTGGCCTATAGCGCCTACTTCCAATGGGACAAGCTGAGCGACAAGCAAAAGGCATACATCTATGCCCTGCTCAAGGCAGAGTGCAACTACGAACTTGAGCGCAACATACCCACCGGCTACAATGGCGACACCAAGGCTGAGGAGAATGGCTGGGAAGCCGACGTGCTGGCCGTGACGCTGGCACTCTTCCCCGACGACCCATTGGCTCCCCAGTGGTTTGCACGTCTGCGCGAGTTTGCCGTCAACAGCTACTCGCATGCCAGCGACGCACACAACCGCACAGTCATCGACCCCGAATACGACCGCACCACCATAGCCGACCTCTACAGGGGGCAGAACCTCTATGACGACTATACCCTGCAGAACCACAACCTCTTCCACACCTCCTACCAGAATGTGGTGATGCAGGAACTTGGCGAGGCACAGCTGGCCCTGCAACTGATACAGCAGGGGTTGCATGGCAAGCAGAAATGGAAGACGCGTGCCTTGATGCACCACAACCAGGAGGTGCAGGACAGCGTGCTCAACTGGCTGGCTCTGGCAGACGGCGAACTGGCCATGCCCAATGGCAACGACTGGAGCCTATTCCTCTACGACCAGATTACATCCTACACCACACAGGCTTGCTTCCAGCGCGATGCCAATGCCCTGATGCTGGAGAACCTGGCCTACAAATACATCAAGGCACGTCAGCAAACCACCCCCGACGGAAGCTGGCTGCTGCGTGCCGACGTAGGAGCAAGACGCATGGGCGTGGAGGCTCATCGCGTGATGATGACCTACCTTATGCACGAGGTCATGCCCACACACAACCTTGTGCCTACCCGTTGGGAGGACTTCTGCAGCACCTACTCCAAGGCCAAGCTACTGCCCTGCCAGAATGTGGTGCGTGCCTCTACGGAGAGTCGCTTCACCACCTTCAGCTGGAGCAACGGGCTGAAGAGCTACACGGGCTACATTGCCTCCAACTCGGTGGACAAGAACAAGATTATCGTGCCCTTCCGTGCCCACAACACGGGCAACCTCATAGGATGGTACGAGGTGGAGGGCAAGCGCACGGATGCCACACCCGTGGTAAGCGGTCGCTACCTACTGCAAGGCAACGCCTACGTGATGAATGGCGAACTCAGCACCAACCAGGGTACGCTCAACCACCGTTTTGCACTCTACTCCACGCCTGGTAACGCCGTAGTGTATCTTGACGACGTAGTGGCACAGGACAATGTGACCATCAAGGCCGAGAAGGGTGGCTTGCTGGCCATATCGGTGGATGAGATGATGTGCACCTCGCGCACACTATACCACGAGGGCGGTACGCCCCTCAGCGTGGACGGAACCTCACTGACCACCTTCAGCAGCAGCTGGGTGAACATAGACAACGAGGTGGGCATCGTGGGCAAGAATGACGGCAAGGAGATGGCATTTGGCGACCGACAGAACAACAACAGCATACTCACCGCCAAGCTCTATCCTGCCTACGCAGGCAAGGCTCGACAAGTTACCAAGGGAGCCGTTGTGGATGCTCGCAACCTGGTGTACTACAGCCAGGTGAGTGCCGAGGTCACCCAACAGATGGCAGAGGCGGTGAAGGTCATCGAACAGTTGCCCGAAGGATGGAGAGGCATCGTGGTGCCCGACCCCGATGGCACAAGGTACTTGCTGCTGTGCCACTTCCGCGGAGAGGTGGAGAGCGTAGGCACGGCCTCGCTTGCCTCGGCATACGGACTTGACGAGACACGCATCCCCACAGAGGTGAAACTGCAAAAGGGAGAGTCGTTTGCCATCAGGCTTAACGCCCCTCTGCCAAGTCAATCCCCTAAGAAAAGAACGAGAAAATGATCGACAACATAACCCGAGAGAAAATCATCGAAGCGGCCAACATCGTAGATGTGGTGAGCGACTTCGTCACCCTGAAACGTGCAGGAGCCAACTTCAAGGGGCTCTGTCCGTTTCACGACGACCGCACGCCCTCGTTCATGGTGTCGCCTGCCAAGAACTACTGCAAGTGCTTTGCCTGTGGCAAGGGTGGCAACCCAGTAGGCTTCATCATGGAGCACGAGCAACTCTCCTACCCCGACGCCCTTCGCTGGCTGGCTAAGAAGTATGGCATCACCATTGAGGAACGTGAACTCACCGAGGAAGAGAAGGTCAGCAGGACAGAGCGCGAGAGTATGTTCATCGTCAACGAATGGGCCAACAAATGGTTTCAGGAGCAGTTGCACAACACGCCCGAGGGACGTGCCGTGGGCCTCTCCTATTTCCGTGGACGTGGTTTCCGCGACGACATCATAGAGAAGTTCCAACTGGGTTTCTCACCCGTGCGACGCGATGCCTGTACCCAAGCTGCCCTCAAGGCGGGCTATCAGGAGAAGTTCCTCATCAGCACGCCAGACGACAACGGCATAGCTCACGGAGTGGGCATCAGTATCAAGCGCGACGACGGTACGCTCTTCGACCGCTATGCCGGACGTGTGATGTTCCCCATCTTTACCATCAGCGGCAAGGTGGTGGGCTTTGGTGGACGCGTGCTGGATGCTGCCACCAAGGGCGTGAGCGTAAAATACCAGAACTCGCCCGAGAGCGTCATCTACCACAAGAAGAATGAGCTGTACGGCCTCTTCCAGGCCAAGCAGGCCATCCACAAGGAGGACTGCGTCTTCATGGTGGAAGGCTATACCGACGTAATAGCCATGCACCAGAATGGCGTAGAGAACGTGGTAGCTTCATCGGGCACGGCTCTCACACACGAGCAGATACGCCTCATACGTCGCTTCACCAGCAACATCGTGGTACTCTATGATGGCGATGCGGCAGGTATCAAGGCCAGTCAGCGAGGTATAGACATGCTGCTGGGCGAGGGAATGGACGTCAAGCTGCTGCTGCTGCCCGACGGACAAGACCCTGATGAGTTTGGCCGAAAGCACACGGCGCAGGAGTTTCAAGCCTACATGAAGGAACACCAGATTGACTTCATCCGCTTCAAGACCGACCTACTGCTCAAGGAGTCGCAAGGCGACCCCATCAAGATGAGTAAGCTGGTGGGCAACATCGTGCAGAGCATCGCTGTCATACCCAACGAGATAACGCGCACCTTCTACATCAAGGAGACGGCACAGATGATGAGCCTCAGCGAGCAGCTCATCGGCGATGCCGTGGCCAAGCAGGTAAAGGCGAACATAGAGGAATGGAAAAAGGAGAAGGAGCGCGAGGAACGACGTGCCCAGATGGGAGCGTCCACCCAGCCTTCGGCCAGCACCACACCCGCACAACCAGCAGATGCAGGCATCGTGCCCCCGGCCAACGGGATGCCTTCACCCGACGAGTTCTTTACGGGTGAACCGCAGCAGCCAGCCTCCGAAACTACTATCGGACAGGATGCCCTGACAAATGAGGTAGCGAACAAAAACAAGAAGAAAATCCACGAAATCGAGAAACTCATCGTGCAGGCCATCATCCGCTCGGGCGAGAAGATAATCTGCAACATGGAGAACGAGAACGGGGAGAAAGAGACGTACAAGGTGATTGAGTTCGTCTATTACTCGCTGGCAGAAGACGAGCTTACCCTTACTGACCCTCTCTACCAGCACATTTTGCAACTGGGCATGGACAACGTAAACACGCCTGGCTTCAAGGCTGAGCCGTTCTTCCTGAACTATCCTGACCAGAACATCAACGACCTGGCTTTCAACCTGGCTACCGACAAGGAGCAGCTGAGTGCGTTCCATAGCAGAAATGCCACTAAGCCCACCCCACAGGAAGAGTACAACCTGCTGATGGAACTTGTGACGCACCTGCTGACCGACCTCAAGCTTCGCATCGTGAAACAACGCGAGGATGACTTGAATTCGCTGACGAGAAGCAATCCTGCCGACTTCCGCAACATCATACCGCAGCTTCAGGAACTCAAGGAACTCGAAGCCAGACTTGCCAAGCAATGTGGCGACAGAGTGATAGGATAGCCATCCTCACACTTTAGGGCATGACAAATGTAGTTGTATGCACTCATAACAATGAACTATGACTATGAACTCATAACTATGAACTATGAACTCATAGGATGCCACGAGACAGAAAACCTCAATCAATCAAAATAACTAAAATAATTTATAACATGGGACTTTTAGACAACATCGACCTCAACTCTGTCACCTCTAAGCTGGGCGACAGCAAGGATCTCCAGAATGGCCTCAATTCCGTATTAGAGAAAGTAATGGGTAAGGATCATCCCGACATTGGCAGTATGCTCAAAAGCGTGGACACCTCGAAGATTGGTGACCTGCTGAGCAAGTTCAAGCGCGACGGTCTGCCCGAGAAGATAGAGGAGCTTAAGGCTACCATGGCAAAGTATCAGAAGAGGATGGAGGAAAAGAAAACTGAAGGCACCAAGCCTGCTGAGAAGAAATAACCCTCGACCACACAGAGGCGCAGGGGAGGGCTCTGCGCTCTGCGTGTCATACTCTACTTTCCTTCACGCTTCACTTTATGTTCACTCAGTGTGCGTTCACAAATCCGTGAGGAACTGTGAGCGAAAGTAAAGTGAAACCAAAGCGAAGGTAAAACAAGCACCGAGTAATAAAGCCCCCTTCTCCTTTCCTCAAAGATAAGGATGGAGAAGGGGGCTTGTAGTCTTATGCAACCGCCTCGCCCCCCGAAGAGAGGAGACGGACAGGAAGGGCTTTTTCTACTGAGGTACCCGCACCAGGCGAAGCGACAGACCTGTGGAGCGGATTACGTCATAGGTGCGAACAAAATTTGGGGTGAATTCAAGGTGGTCGGCGTCACCCACGATATTCGCAGTAGGCGTAGAAGTCCAGTACCCACCCCATCTCTCGATATCTTCGATTTTCGAAGCATAGCGAAAGCCAGTAGCAGGCAGACAAACCAGTCCAAGGGCATCCAATTCTTCTAATGTGTATGATGACTCTAAAGTGCCTACGAAGTTGTCGGGGGCTATGATTAAGCAGTTTTTCTTATCACCTACCGTTACGCCACACTTGTACAGTCTGGTGGCATTGGCGCGCTTGCTGATGAGGTAGTCCCACTCTGCCTTGCACAGGGCAAAGCAGCCACTCACGCCATCCACGGTGAGGGGATTCTCCTCACCGCAGAAGAACTTGTCGTCTTCGTTTAGGTTTAAGTACCAACATTGCTCCGAGTAGGGCTTGTATTTACTGATGGCACTCTGATAATCCTCGGTGCTTTTCCAAAAGAAGTGACCTACGTGGGTGGAACTCCACGTCTTAGGATAATCTGTCTGGTTGGTCTCAAAGTGGAAGTCAACGCCATCCCAGTATAAGTTAGCCTTGGTGAACTCAATCTTCCTGGTTGAGCTTATGCTGAAGCTGCCCTTTGTCGGGTCGGCCTTGTCTGAGTCGTTCTCACTATCATTCTCACTATCGCTACCATTATCGCTACCGCTCTCACTACCTTGCGAACCGCAGCAACATGAGCACGGACAGATAACCTCGTAATCCTTATCACAAGAACTAACACTCAAACATAGCGCTACGACCAATAGGGCCAAGCAAAGAAAACTAACTGTTTTTTTCATTTTTAATTTGTTATATTTGATATTTTTAGAACTACTTTGTGTTAACCTTGACATTTCAGCCACACTACATGACCTTCACAACTGCCAGCAAGTACCAAATTATTTTTTTTATCATCACTAAAATCAAAGTCTCTTTTCTATAGACCTTTTTATCAAAGAATGGTTTAATCCCAATCCCCGAGAATATATTTCATCACACACAAAACACAAGTGAACTTAATTGTTATTTATTCAGCCATTTAGACACCGAAGGAAGAACGTTTTCACTTTTCACTCTTTTTGCGCTTGCGATAAGCACTATTCCCGTAATTTTGGATATATTCTTAGTTTTCATTATTGTATTAGCAAATACTTCACAGGATCTCCCTTTGTATTTACTCAAACTGGTACTTCGTCACGACATCACAAGGCGGCAATCTCTTCCTCACTCAAACCGGTAGCCTCAGAAATCATCTGCGCAGTCATTCCCATCTGTTTCAATTTCAGAGCGGTAGAGAGTATGCCTTCCTCACGGCCTTTCTGCATACCTTCGGCAATACCTTCTTCTCGACCTTCCTCACGGCCTTTCTGCATACCCTCAGCAAGACCTTCTGCACGACCCTCGGCTTTTCCTTTCTTCTCTGCCGTGGTGATTACGCTGTACCAGTCGCGGAAGTTCTTCAGGCTCTCCTCATAGTCCATGCGCTCCTGTGGGGTGTATTTCGCTATCTCTGCCGTTTCGAAGAGCTGGTTGAAGATGGCCTCCTTCAACTCTGCCGGACGCTCG
>JAZLKL010000165.1:0-38882 GCA_045597585.1 Bacteroidaceae bacterium
GCCGCCGACATCTACTCCATGTTGAATTACAAACCGATGCCGTTTAGAAAAATCAAAATTTGTAGAACACAGTAAAGCAAATCAAAAACACAAATCGCTGATTAGCAAGAAAAACAGAAAAGAAACGTAAAAGTTGGGTTAAAGCCTGAATCTTTCCCTTTTATATTCAAGATTCTCTTATGTGCTCTTTACTTTCGCTTTACTTTCACTCACAGTTCTCCACAGTTTTGTGTACGCTCACTGAGTGCACACTGAGTGCTGCGTGAAGAAAACGTGTTTTTTTCCTGTGGTTAGTCGAGCGTGATGGAGTTGAGCAGCTCCAGTTTGCCATCGTCGATAAGCTTGATGATGAGTTCGCCAAAAAGGGTGTTTTGCCAGGCAAACCACTTGCGGGTGAACTTGCTGGCATCGTCCTTGTGGAAAGACTCGTGCATGAAGCCAGTGCCAGCCTCTGTGTTCATCAGCATCTCTATGCACTCCTTGATTTCCTTGTCATCGTTGCTCGTAAAGCATCGCATCATGATGCTCATCTGCCAAGGCATGTCGAAGCCTATGTGAGGACCGCCAATGCCTTCGCCCGCCTTGCCGCGGAAGAAGTAGGGATTGTCTTCGCTCCATACAAACCTACGGGTGTTGCGGTATATCTGATCCTTTTCAGATACATCGCCCATGTAGGTCATAGACAAGAGCGAGGGCACGTTGGCATCGTCCATGATGAGCTGATTGCCAAAGCCATCCACCTCGTAGGCGTAGATCATACCATATTTTGGGTGGTTGTAGATGGCATAGCGTTGTAGAGCGTCATACACCTCGTCGGCCAACTCGTTGCAATGCTTGGCCAAGTCTTTTCTCATGTTTACCGTCTCCAGTATTTCTGCAGCATGGCGCAATTGGGTTACGGCCATGAAGTTGCTGGGCACGAGATAGGGGAACGTAGTGGCGTCGTCGCTGGGACGGAAGGCTGATGCGATGAGGCCGATGGGTTTCACGGGAGCACCATAGCCGTCGTTGATCATGGTGTCGGTGGCGCGTTCCGTGCGTCGCTGGAATCGGTAGTTGCCATGCCCGTTGAGGCGTTGCTGGTCGTGGAAAGTGTTAAGGATGTGGCTGATGGCCTCAATCCAAGCCTCGCCAAACACACCGGTGTCGCCTGTCTGCTTCCAGTACTCGTAGGCAAGGCGAATCACGTAGCAAGGCGAGTCGATTTCCCATTTGCGCTCATGCAGTTCGGGCGTCATCTCGGTAAGGTCGCTCATCCACATGCCATCCTCGTGAGGCTCGTAGTTGAACGCATTGGCATAACTGTCAATGTTTATGCACTTGAACTGTCGCAGGAGTACACCTGCCAGCATACGTCGAAGATGCTCGTCGTGCTTGGCCAGACGGACATAGGGAAAGACCTGTGCCCCAGAGTCGCGCAGCCACATGGCGGGTATGTCGCCAGTAAAGACAAAGGTGTCGGGATTGCCTTCCTCATCGCTCTCCTCGTAGTGAACCGTGGTGTCGAGCGTGTTGGGGAAGCAGTTGGTGAACATCCAGATGAGTTTGCGATTCGACAGTTGGGCGGCCACCTCTTTTATCTTGTTCTCCACCGCCTCGCTCTTGAATAGCCTACTGTTCTTGTCGGGACGTTGGCTTTTTCGTATCTTGATCTGGTTGACTGTGTTGTCGTCTTGCTGGACGAGGGAAGGAGAGGGGGTAAGCTCCTCCCCGGGGGTATGGGTATTGGCTTGCATGGACAGCGTCAAAGCCAAGGTTGATAGTAAGAGTTTCATAACCGATGATGTAGATGATAACTTCCAAAAGGTGGAAAATTAGACGATTTATCCAATGGCAATGAGTTGTATCTCAAAGACGAGGGTGGAGTTGGCGGGAATGTCGCTACCCATGGAGCGGCTGCCATAGCCCATCTCGCTGGGGATGTACACTATCCAGTGGTCGCCGATATGCATGTTGACCAAGGCTATCTGGAAGCCGCAGATAAGTTCGTTAACGCGGAAAGCTTCAGGACAGTTGCGGGTGAACGAATTGTCGAACACCTTTCCGCTGATGAGCGAACCCTTGTAGTGGCATGTGACGATGCTGCGGGGAGTCACTTCTCCCTCGCCATGGCCTTCTTCCACCACTTTGTAAAGGATGCCACCTCGTAGTTCCTTCACACCCTCTTCCTTACGAATGTCGATAAGGAACTGCTCGTTGTTTTGCTTGTATTGCGCTTTCTTAGACATTTTGATTTATTTTTTCGATAAACTCCTTCATTCCTTCGCTTGCTCCCTTCTGTATGTGGGTGAAGCGTCGGAGACTGTTCCATTGAACTGGTTTTGGGTCAATAAGATAGATGGGTGCATCCTCGGGCACATAGTTCAGCAGGCCTGCAGCAGGATATACGTTGAGGCTGGTGCCAATGACCAGATAGATGTCGGCCTTGCTGGTTTCCATGATGGCGGGTTCGATTTCGGGAACTGCCTCTCCAAACCATACGATGAAGGGGCGCAGCTGACTGCCGTCTTCTGCTTTGTCGCCCATCTTTATCTCCAGGTTGTCCTCCTGGAGGGTGCGAATGTAGCGAGGGTCGTTGGGTGAGTCGCTGCTCGTTACCTTCATCAGTTCACCATGCAAATGAATGATGTGAGACGAACCGGCTCTTTCGTGCAGGTTGTCAACGTTTTGCGTGATGATGGTAATGTCGTAGTCCTTTTCGAGTTCTGCCAGAATGCGATGCCCCTCGTTGGGTTCTACGTGAGGCAGTTGCATACGCCTCTCGTTATAGAAGCGTGTCATCAACTCGGGATTGCGATACCAGCCCTCAATGCTGGCCACGTCCTCCACTTTGTATTGTTCCCATAATCCGTTATTGTCGCGGAAAGTGCTGATACCGCTCTCGGCACTCATGCCGGCTCCGGTTAAAACAATAAGTTTTTTCTTCATGGTTCAACCAATGTTTGTTGTGCCGCACCCAAGCAAGGGACTTTTTTGAAGAGGCTAATGCTTGAATTATCGACACCAAAATAGTCACTTTATTATAATAATGTGCAAAAATATCAAAAAAAACGCTAATACACAAAATTATTATCAACTTTTCGGTTGCTAATTATCATTTATTTCGTACTTTTGCAACCGAATTTTTTTAAACGTAATATTTAGATGAACAAGATTAGTTATGCTCTGGGCCTTGGCATTGGCCAGCAGCTTAAGAGTATGCACATTGATGGATTTAGTGTAGAAGACTTTACCCGCAGCATCTCGGACGTGTTGAATGACAAGCCTACAGAGATGAGCGCGCGTGACGCTCAGCAGATGCTGAACGAGTATTTCGAGAACAAGGCAAAAGAGGATGCTCAGCAGACCATTGCTGAGGGTGCTGCCTTCTTGAAGGATAACGGAACTCGTGAAGGTGTGGTTACCACCAAGAGCGGTTTGCAGTATGAAATCCTGACCGAGGGTACTGGCAAGAGTCCCAAGGCCACCGATAAGGTACGTTGCCACTATGAGGGCAAGTTGCTCGACGGAAGCGTGTTCGACAGTAGCTATCAGCGTGGCGAGCCTGCAGATTTTGGATTGAACCAGGTGATTGCAGGTTGGACAGAGGGCGTACAGCTGATGAAGGAAGGTGCCAAGTTCCGCTTCTTCATTCCCTATCTTCTGGGCTATGGTGAGCGTGGTGCCGGTGCAAGCATTCCTCCCTACAGTACCCTTATCTTTGACGTAGAACTTATCAAAGTACTGTAATTCAGTTCATAGTTCATAGTTCACAGTTCATAGTTCACAGTTTTTGTTCATAAAAGACAACAATAAAAAACGACTAAATAAAGAAATGAAAAAGATTTCAATGTTTTTGGCTGCTGCTGCAGCCGTTGTAATGAGCTCTTGTGGTGGTAGCTCTGCTCCCAAGGCTACTCTTGGAAATGGTATTGACAGCTTGTGCTATGCATATGGTATGGATCAGGCTACTGGTTTCACTGAGTTTGCCTTCTCTGATCCAAGAGGTTTGGGTCTTGACTCAGCTTACCAGAACGAGCTTATCAAGGGTCTTATTGATGGTGCCAACTTGAACGGCTCGGATAGCAAGAACGCTTATTATGCAGGTGTGGCTATTGGCCAGCAGTTGCGTAATAATGTTAATAAAGGTCTGGCTTATCAGATTTTCGGTGACAATGCCGACTCTACCCAGGTTATCAACCTCAATGACTTCATGTCTGGTTTCATTGCTGCTATCAAGGGTGACACCACCATTATGTCTTCTTCTAAGGTGAAGGGATTCATTCAGGAGAAGATGACCGAGATCAGAGCTAAGGCTATGGAGGAGCAGTATGGTGAGTATCGTAAGCAGAACGAGGAATATATGAAGAAGATTGCAAAGTCTGATAGTGTTCAGGCTTTGGAAGGCGGCGTATATTACAAGTGCTTGGTACAGGGTAATGGTGCCATTCCTACCAGTAAAGACCGTGTAATGGTACATTATGAGGGAAAGACCATCGATGGCTCTATCTTTGACAGCAGCTACACTCGTGGCGAACCCCTCGAGTTGGCTTGCAATGCAGTAATCAAGGGTTGGACCGATGCTTTGACCCACATGCCTGTAGGTAGTAAGTGGATTCTCTACATTCCTTCAGAGGCTGGTTACGGTGCACAGGATCAGGGTCCCATCAAGCCTTTCTCTACTTTGATCTTTACTGTAGAGTTGCTTGATATCGTAAAGAATACTGACGCTGAATAAGAATTGTAGGCTATATTGACTTAGTAACTCAGAAAGTTAAAAATATCGGCAACGGGAAAGGCTCCTTTAGTTTTTCCCGTTGTTGGCATAAAATAATAAAGAAAAGAATATGAAAACTTTGAGATTTGTCTTGGTATTGGCTGCTGCATTGGTTTGTACGGGTGCCATGGCTAAGGAAAAGAAAGTCAAGAAAAACAAGAAGGATGCTGCTCCTGTAGAGGTAGTGGATACCGTGAGCGTTGACGTGTTCAGCTTCCACATGGGACGTGCCAACACCAATGGCTTGAAGCAGTATCTGGTTCAGCGTATGGGTATTGATACCGCTTATGTGGCAGATTTTATCCAGGGATTTGATAGCAAGCAGTTGACAGAGGCCGACAAGCGTATGAAGGCTCGCTTGGCTGGTATTGAGATTCGTCAGCAGGTGGAGGAGACCGTTATGCCCCAGATTGCTTCGCAGATGAACGACTCTGTAGATATGCTCAACCATGAGCAGTTTGTACGTGGTTTCCGTGCAGGTGTGCTGGGTGAGGATGTACCCGGTGTAAGCATGGACAGCACCCAGACTTTGGTGCAGAAACAGATGGAATACTATGCTAAGAGCAAGTATGCGGGAACCATCAAGGCTGGTCAGGATTACTTGGCCAAGAACGCCAAGAACAAGGATGTAGTGACCACAGAAAGCGGTTTGCAGTATAAGGTGCTGACCAAGGGTACTGGTGACATTCCTACCGCTACCGATCGTGTGAAGGTAAACTACCGTGGTACCTTGATTGATGGTACAGAGTTTGACAGCAGCTACAAGCGTGGCGAGCCTGCTACCTTTGGTTGTAACCAGGTAATCAAGGGATGGACAGAAGCGCTGACCATGATGCCCGTGGGTAGCAAGTGGGAAATCTGTATTCCACAGGAGTTGGGCTACGGAGAGCGTGAGGCAGGAAAGATTCCTCCCTACAGTACCTTGATATTCGAGGTAGAATTGCTCGAGATTGTAAAATAAACCATACCTCTCGTCATGTCTTTTTGAATGTATTGTGACAAAAGGCGAATAAATTCGAGAGAGAATGAGGCAAAAAGACACTGAATAATGAGTTCGGTGTCTTTTTTTTATATAAAGTGTACATTCATATTGATATTTTGTGTAACTTTGTCAAAATTAACATAACTTTTTTATGGAAAAGATTGACAATCTAGACAAGAAGATTCTTGAAATCATCTCAAACAATGCCCGCATCCCATTCAAGGATGTGGCTGCAGAATGTGGCGTGAGCCGTGCTGCTATTCACCAGCGTGTACAACGCCTTATTGACATGAATGTCATTGTAGGTTCTGGCTATCACGTTAACCCTACCAGCTTGGGATACAATACTTGCACCTACATCGGAATTACCCTTGAGAAGGGTTCTATGTACAAGCAGGTATGTGAGGAGTTTGAGAAGATTCCCGAAATAGTGGAGTGCCACTTCACAACGGGTCCTTACACCATGCTGATCAAATTGTATGCCCGCGATAATGCAGACTTGATGGAGTTGCTCAATAATCGCATACAGGAGATTCCTGGCGTGATGTCAACGGAAACCCTCATCTCATTGAAGCAGAACATCAAGAAGGAAGTGCCCATCGGTCGCCAGCAGGCAGAGATGATTCCTTCTATGGAGGAAGATTGGCGTAAGATTAACGACTGATGAATTTCAACTGGAAAGAGACATACGACGAACTGCATAGCGCTTTTCCGGGTTACACCGCCACCCCATTGATTGGTATTACGGGTAATTTCGGTGAAAAGGGATGCGAATTGGCAGAAGGGTACTACCGCTCCATCTTGGCTGCGGGAGGTACTCCTGTAGTCATCCCTCCCTATGCCGAAGCAGATGCGTTGGGCACTTTGCTGGATAGGCTCGACGGTTTGATGCTGTCGGGGGGAGCGGACATCAATCCGCTTTATACAGACGAAGAGCCTTTGCCTGCCTTGCATGGCATCAATCCCAAGCGCGATGCCTCGGAACTGTTGCTGGTACGTATGGCCTACGATAGGCAGTTGCCCATTCTGGGCATTTGCCGTGGCATACAGGTGTTGGCTATAGCCCTCGATGGTTCGGTGTGGCAGGATTTGGCAACACAGTATGTTCCTTCCGTGAAGGACGACGAAGCATTTCAACCGCTCATCAAGCACAGTCAGGATCTTGACCGTGGCATTGCTTCGCATCGGGTTGAAATAGACAGGGATTCCACGTTATATAATGTGACAGGGAAGGAAACGCTTGCCGTCAATTCCTTCCATCATCAAGCTGTTCGTGAAACGGGACCTCATCTACGTGTCACGGCACGCAGCAAGGATGGTGTCATTGAGGCGGTGGAGAGTAATGAGTACAAGAGTATCTTGGGAGTGCAATGGCATCCCGAGTGCTTTGTCTTGGAAAATGATGAGTGCATGATACCTCTGTTCCGTTGGTTGGTCAATGAGGCTTCTCTCTTTGCCAGGACACGTTGCATTCATCGTCACATCCTCACACTCGACAGCCATGAGGATACACCTATGTTCTTTGAGCAGGGTGTACGTTTTGACCATCGCGAAAGTCATGTGCTTGTGGACCTTCACAAGATGAAAGAGGGTATGCTCGATGCTGGAATCATGGTGGCCTATCTGCCTCAAAAGGATCGGGATGAGGCTTCGTTGCTTCAGGCTACAGCGTATGCCAATAGCGTGCTGGACAAACTGGATGCCATGGTGAAGGCACATTCCGAGCATGCAGCCTTCGCATTTACTCCTGATGATCTGTATCGTTTGAAGCGAGAAGGTAAAAAGGCGGTAATGATGGGCGTCGAGAATGGATATGCCATAGGTAAGGACATCCGCAATGTAGAGCGTTTCCGCCAGCGTGGCGTGGTGTACATGACGCTCTGCCATAATGGTGACAACGACATTTGTGATTCGGCTCGTGGCTGTGCGGAACATGGAGGACTGAGCAATTTTGGCAAGGAAGTGGTGCGAGAGATGAATAGGGTAGGTATGATGGTTGACCTAAGCCATGCGGCAGAGTCAACCTTCTGGGATGCCCTGGAGTTGAGCACAACTCCCATTGTGTGCAGCCACAGCAGTTGTCGTGCGCTATGTGACCATCCCCGCAATCTTACAGACAAGCAGATGAAAGCCTTGGCAGAGAAAGGGGGCGTCATGCAGGTCACTATTTACAAGGGCTTTCTTGTCAAGGATGGTCAGGCCACGTTGCAGGATGTGGTCCGCCACATCAAACATGCCGTGAAGGTGATGGGCATCGACCATGTAGGCATTGGTACCGACTTTGATGGTGATGGTGGCGTACCTGGCGTGGCGAGTGCTAACGAATTGCCCAACCTTACGCGAGCCTTGCTCCGAGAGGGATATTCTGTACAAGACTTAAGAAAAATATGGGGGGAGAACTTCCTGCGTGTGATGGCTTTGTGTCAGCATACCTGACTTTGGCTATTTGCACCCCATCCAATTGTTAATATATATTGATTATTATTTATGAGATTTTTAATTCTTCTTGCTGCGTCTTTACTGTTTGTCTCATGTGGCGATAAGCAGAAAGGCAATACCACCAAGGCTGATACCATTGCTTTGGCCAAATGCCCGGATTTTGTGACTGATAGTGCCATGAAGTATATCAACGAGCAATGTGCCTTTGGTCCTCGTGTCACGGGTACCGAGGCTCATCGTCTGTGTGGCGACTATATCGTGAATAAGTTTAAGGACTTTGGCTGTACGGTAACTGAACAGACAGCAGAACTGACCGCTTATAATGGTACCAAACTGCCGGGTCGAAATATCATTGCCAGCATCAATCCAGAGAGCGATGATCGTATTATAGTATGTGCTCACTGGGATTGCCGTCCCTGGGCAGATCATGACCCCAATGAGGAGAACCACCGCACTCCCATCCTGGCTGCCAACGATGCGGCAAGCGGAGTAGCCGTGATGCTTGAGATGGCACGCTCGATGCAGAAGGAGCCTTTGAAGTATGGTGTCGATTTTATTTGCTTTGATGCCGAGGACTGGGGAATGCCCGATTGGGATGAAGATAATTACGCCAATGCCATGGATTCATGGTGTCTGGGTTCTACATACTGGGCGCAGAATCCTCACAAAGAAAACTATTCTGCTCGCTATGGCGTATTGCTCGATATGGTAGGTGGCCGTGGTTCGCAGTTTGCTATGGAGGGTGTGTCTCGCTATTTTGCAGATACTGTGGTGCAGATGCTTTGGCATTTGGCTGGCCAGATTGGATATGGTTCATTCTTCCCCCTCAAGGATGGTGGAAAGGTGCAGGATGACCATGTTCCCGTAAACCAGATTGCTGGCATTCCGTGTATTGACATCATACCTCATTTTGAACAGGGACCCAGTAGTTTTGGACCCACTTGGCATACTGTTTCCGATACTCCCGAGAACATCGATCCTGCTGTCTTGAAGGCTGTGGGTCAGAGTGTGATGCAGATGCTGTATAATGACAATACTAAGTGATTAACCCCATAACCGTTTTTGGAAAATGAGTATCAACGAAATACAAGACGAGGTAATTGAAGAGTTTGCCGATTTTGAAGATTGGATGGACAAATACCAGCTTCTAATCGATTTGGGAAATGAGCAGCAACCTCTTGATGCACAATATAAGACAGAACAGAACCTTATAGATGGCTGTCAGAGCCGTGTGTGGTTGCAGGCCGACTTGACCGATGGCAAAGTGATTTTCCAGGCAGAGAGTGATGCCCTGATTGTAAAAGGTATCGTGGCATTGCTCATTCGAGTACTTTCTGGCCACACTCCTCAGGAAATCATGGATGCTGATCTCTACTTTATAGAGCAAATAGGCCTTCGTGAACATCTTTCTCCTACTCGCAGCAATGGTTTGCTGGCTATGCTCAAGCAAATGAAACTGTATGCCTTGGCCTTCAAGGCAAGGGAGGATTAGTGTAAGCTGATTTTTGTTCGTCAGGGTGTGCGGTAATTTATCTCTTTTTGGTGTATAAAGCAAAATGTAATGAATAGGTTTGTCATTCTCATTCCTCTTTCCTTTTGTCTGTTGCTGTTCGTGTCTTGCAAGGATCAGAAGGATTATTACTATACCCCTACTATCGACGTGGAGGTAAATGGAGGTACGAGTGGCGAGGTGAGCGCTCCGCTCAATGTCTCAGGTTCTACCTATACCCCTTATCAAGGTTCAGCCTATTGGGGGGAAGAGGGTAAAGCAGCCAATTCACATTATACACCTTATGATAGTGAAGACCGAAATCTGAACTACTATCGTGGTCAGGAAGAGTAGGTTTTTGTTTTCCGGGACAATGCGGATTGTCCTCAATTAGATCTGTAAAAGAATGAAGATTGGAAACTTGGAATTCGGTCCGTATCCTGTGTTCCTGGCTCCCATGGAGGATGTCACGGATATAGGTTTCCGTTTGCTATGTAAGCAAATGGGTGCGGCTATGGTTTATAGTGAATTTGTGGCTGCCGATGCCCTTGTTCGACTTGTCAATAAAAGTCTGCAAAAACTGCAGATTTGTGAAGAAGAACGTCCAGTTGTCATTCAGATTTACGGTAAGGATGTTGATTCTGTGCGTGAGGCGGCTCGCATAGTGGTCGATCAGGCTCATCCCGATGTGCTCGACCTTAATTTTGGCTGTCCGGTCAAGAAAGTGGCAGGTAAAGGAGCGGGTGCGGGTATGTTACAGAATGTACCTCAATTGTTAGCCATTACTCGTGCTGTGGTGGATGCGGTTGACGTACCTGTCACGGTAAAAACCCGTTTGGGTTGGGATAATGAGCATCGCATCATTGTTGATTTGGCCGAACAACTGCAGGACTGTGGCATCCAAGCGCTTACTATACATGGAAGAACGCGTGCCCAAATGTACACGGGTGAGGCCGATTGGTCGTTGATAGGAGAGGTCAAGAATAATCCCAGAATGCGTATCCCCATCATTGGCAACGGCGACATTACTACCCCCGAACGTGCCAAGGAGTGCTTTGACCGTTATGGGGTGGATGCCGTAATGATAGGACGCGCTACGTTTGGACGCCCGTGGGTATTTCGTGAAGTACAGGAGTATCTGCATCCTGAATTGCCTAAAACCGACATGAGTGTGCAATGGAAGATGAATATTCTAAAGGAGCAGGTGAAGCAAAGCGTGGCACGTATTGACGAGTACCGGGGTATCTTGCACATTCGTCGTCACCTGGCAGCCAGTCCTCTGTTCAAAGGCATTCCTAATTTTCGAGATACACGCATAGCCATGTTGCAAGCCGAGACGGTGGAAAGCCTCTTTGCTATACTTGACGAAATAGGTGAACGCTTGAGTCTTGTATAGCTGTATTCGGGAAAATACCGCATTAAATGAATCCAAAGTGGGTGTTTTTCCCGTCCATTATTTGCATTTTGCTAAAAAAGCGTGGAATAATTTGCTATACAGCAAAAAAAAAGGTAATTTTGTAGCGTAATTTAAGTGTGGGTGAATAACTTACTGTATATAGTTTGTTTACAATAAATGTTTTAATATGAAAAAGATAAATCCTAAGAAACTGCTTGTGTTTTTAGGTGTTACGGCAGTGATTGGAGTAGCTGTTTATTTCATCTTCTTTTTCCAGACCACTATGGGCTTCGGTCAGGAGCAGTTGGATATTATGAAGAATGCCAAGGCTAACTACGAAAAGCAGAAGGGAACCGTGGCTGCCGATGAAGCTATCCAGGAACTCAATCAAGCTCTTTTCGAGGTGCGTAACAAGTACAACGAGGTTAAAGGAGAAAATGACAGTGAGACTGCAAAAGAGTTCAAGAACCTGGTCTATCCTACCTATAGTGAGTTGAAGAAACTTGTAGAAGATTACACGGAGGAAGAAATTGAGGATTTGGACTAACTCCCTCATCAGGTAAGTGAAATAATAGTCCTGCACTGATACTTTTCCAATCTGCATATCGAATGAATCGTTCTGATTTTGAAATTATGGCTCCGGTAGGGTCGCCAGAATCTCTGGCGGCAGCATTGCGAGCGGGAGCTGACAGTATATACTTTGGAATTGAGAATCTGAACATGAGGGCTCATTCAGCCAGCACGTTCAGCATTGACGACCTTCATCGCATCAGCGAGGAGTGTCGTCTTTGTGGTGTAAAGAGTTATCTCACCGTGAATACGATAATCTACGGTGAAGACTTGCCTTTGATGCGCCAAATATTGGGTGCAGCCAAGAAGGCTGGCATCTCGGCAGTAATAGCCAGTGATGTGGCTGTTATGAACTACTGTCGTGAGATAGGACAGGAGGTCCATCTTAGTACTCAACTCAATATCAGTAATATTGAGGCATTGAAGTTCTATGCTCAGTTTGCTGATGTGGTAGTGTTGGCACGTGAACTGAACGTGGAACAGGTGGCAGATATTTACAAGCAAATCACGGAACAAAACATTTGTGGTCCCAGTGGCAAACAGATTCGTATAGAGATGTTCTGTCATGGTGCCCTTTGCATGGCGGTGAGTGGAAAGTGCTATCTGAGCCTGCAAAACATGGGACGGTCAGCAAATCGTGGAGAGTGCATGCAAATCTGCCGACGTGGCTACACGGTTCGTGACCGTGAAACTGATATCGAACTGGATATTGACAACAAGTACATCATGAGTCCCAAGGATTTGAAGACAATCCGCTTCATTGACCGTTTGATGGAGGCAGGAGTAAGAGTCTTCAAGATTGAGGGACGTGCCCGTGGAGCAGAATACGTGGATACTGTAGTTCGCTGCTATCGTGAGGCAATTGATGCTGTGTTGGAAGATAAGGCAAATGGGGTGGATGAAATAGCCTTCTCTGATGCTAAAAAAGATGAATGGGATAATCGACTCAGCACCGTGTTCAATCGTGGTTTTTGGGACGGATATTACCAAGGACAACGGATGGGAGAGTGGAGCAACAAACCAGGTTCGGTGGCTACGGAGAAGAAGGTTTACTGTGCCAAGGGTATTCGTTACTATAGCAGGCTGAAAGTGGCAGAGTTTAAGGTCGAGGCTTCACCCTTGCACATAGGCGACCGCATCCTCATTACGGGACCAACTACAGGTGCCCTTTATATGACAGTTGACGAGATACGCTATGATTTGAAACCCGTAGATGAAGCACGTCAGGGATGGCGTGTCAGCATTCCTGTAGAGAAGAAGATTCGTCCAAGTGATAAACTTTATATTTTGGTAGAGAATGATAAATGATGTGTTGACAAAAGCTGTTAGCCAGTTGTCGGATACGACCACATTGAAAGGACTATTTCATGAACATCGTGACAACGACCCCTTGCCATCAGGTAAGGACTTAGGTACAATTGTGGATCTGTGCCGCTCTATATTGTTCCCTGGATTCTATGGCATGTCAACCATCAATAGCCGTACGCTGGAGTATCACATTGGAGTGAATACGGAACGCCTTTATGACTTGTTGTCACAACAAATACTGGCAGGTTTGTGTTTCTCCTCTACCTCAAAGTGCAATTGTTCTTCGAACGAAGTTCTCAAGCACAAGGCGCAGGAATTGGCAGCAGAGTTTATCTCCCGTTTACCTCAGATTCGCGAGATATTAGCAACCGATGTGGAGGCAGCATACAATGGCGACCCTGCGGCTGAGAGTTTCGGCGAAATCATCAGTTGCTATCCCATCATTAAGGCCATTACCAACTATCGCATTGCTCATGAGTTGATGCAGATAGGTGTGCCCCTGATACCCCGAATCATCTCGGAAATGGCACATAGTGAGACTGGTATCGACATACATCCTGGTGCACAGATTGGCCATCATTTCACCATCGACCATGGAACAGGTGTGGTGATAGGGGCTACTTGCATTATTGGCAACAACGTCAAACTCTATCAAGGAGTGACCTTGGGTGCCAAGAGTTTTCCGCTTGACGAAAATGGCAATCCTATCAAGGGAATACCCCGCCATCCTATTCTGGAAGACAATGTCATTGTGTATAGCAATGCTACCATTCTGGGACGTATCACCATTGCCCATGACACCATTATTGGTGGTAACCTCTGGGTGACCGACGACACGAAACCCGGTGAGCGCCTTGTACAGGCCAAGAAGCAGAAAAGTAGCGATCGAAATACTACAGTGGGTCCCGATACATTTGGTGGCCTATAATTCATAAAATGCAATTTTTATACATAACAATATTCTATGGAATTTGAACTTATTGCCAAGACCTTTCAGGGACTTGAGGAAGTGTTGGCTAAAGAGTTAGTTGACCTTGGTGCAAACAACATTCAGATTGGTCGTCGTATGGTTTCATTCACTGGCGACCAGGAAATGATGTACCGTGCTAACTTTGCTTTGCGTACAGCCATTCGCGTTTTGAAACCCATTAAGCATTTCCGTGCTACAAGTGCAGACGAGGTTTATGAGGCAGTACAAAAAATAGATTGGTCAGAGTACCTTACCAATGATACTACTTTTGCCGTTGACAGCGTAGTGTTCAGTACTGAGTTCCGTCACTCAAAGTTCGTGGCTTACAAGGTAAAGGATGCTATTGTAGACCAGTTCCGTGAGAAGACGGGAAATCGTCCCAACATTCGTATTACCAATCCCGATCTCCAACTTCATATCCATATTGCAGAGTATGACTGTACGCTTTCACTTGATTCCAGTGGTGAGAGTCTGCATCGTCGTGGCTATCGTACTCAGCAAGTAGAGGCTCCCTTGAATGAGGTGCTGGCTGCCGGCATTATCCTAATGACAGGATGGAATGGCGAGACTGATTTCATCGATCCTATGTGTGGTAGTGGTACCTTCCCCATTGAGGCAGGCTTGATTGCACGTAATATTGCACCTGGTGTGTTCCGCAAAGGATATGCTTTTGAGAAATGGCCTGACTTTGACGCTGAACTTCTGGATCGCATCTATAATGATGACAGCCAAGAGCGTGATTTTACACACCATATCTATGGATATGATAATAATCGTCAGGCTGTTGAGATAGCAACTGGTAATGTGCGTGCTGCTGGCTTGAGCAAGGACATCGACATTAAGTTACAAGACTTTAAGGATTTCACTCAACCCGAGAATAAAAGTATCATTATCACCAATCCTCCCTATGGCGAACGTATCTCTGCACCCGACTTGTTGGGACTGTATAAGATGATTGGTGAGCGTTTGAAGCATGCTTTTGAAGGCAATGAGGCTTGGGTATTGAGCTATCGTGAGGAATGCTTTACACAGATCGGTTTGAAGCCCTCTCTCAAAACTCCTTTGTATAATGGTTCTTTAGAATGCGAATTGCGTAAATACCAACTCTTTAGTGGAAAATACAATGAAGCCCGTGCAGAAGGTGTTGAAGTGAAGAGTGCAGATGACAAAAAGCAAATGGCACAGAAGCGTCGCTTCAAGCAAAACCGTGACTTCAAAAAAGGATTGGATGAGAAGGATGATCGCCGCTCTTTTGACCAGCGTCGTCGCGATGCTGAGGACGAGCGCCGTCGTGATTTAGATGATCACAATGGTCGTTATCGTCGTTTCCGCAAAGATGAAGATGATGAGCGTGGCAAGTTCCGTGGCGGTAAAGGCGAAGACCGCCGTTCTTTCAAGGGAAAGGATGGAGACCGTCGCCCGTTTAAGGGTAAAGGCGGAGACCGCCGTTTCGGGCATAAAGGTGATGACCGAAAGTCTCGTAAGGGAGGAAATTTTGCTAAAGGAAGATTTGATGATGAGGATTAAATACTGTTTGGCAATTTTGATGATGGCTTTGTGTGCATCTGTTCCTGCTCAAAAGAATTTCACTCTTCACGATTTGTTGGGTGGTGGCAATAATTCGCACAACCTACGTCCTAAGACCCTCTACACCCAATGGTGGGGCAATATACCCGTTGAGACCACACCCGACAATGTCAAGAACCTATTGACGGGTGAGACGATTGTTAGTGTAGAGCAAGTGCTTTTCGCCTTGCAATTGCAGGGAAAGGGCAGCATCAACGGACATTACTTCACATTCCCTTATGCCGACCAACCTGTAGTACAGGCTAGTTTAGGTCGCCGTCACGTAGAAGTCAACTTCAAAACAGGCGAGGTCACGTTGGATTGTATGCTTCCCGAAGGAGCAGCCAATAGCGATTTCAACACGGTGAGCAAATACACCGCCTATACCATCCAGGGTAACCTCTACGTGATGGATTCCAAAGGTACTGTACAGCAGATCAGCAAAGATGGCAGCACCGATGGATCGGACAACATCGTTTATGGCACCAGCGTGCATCGCGATGAGTTCGGCATCTACAAGGGTACGTTCTGGAGTCCTGACGGACAACAGTTGGCGTTCTATAGAATGGATCAATCCATGGTGCCTAGCTATCCACAGGTCAATATCTTCCCTCGCATCAGTCAGGCTTATGTGGATCATTATCCCATGGCTGGCGAGACAAGTCATCAGGTTAAGGTGGGCATCTACAACGTGCAGACACAGAAGACTGTATGGCTTGAACTGGAAGGTGCTCCAGATGACTATCATACCAATATTTCCTGGGCTCCCGATTGCAAGACCATCTATGTATTTGAGTTGAACCGCGACCAAAACGATATGCGTCTTGTGGCATACGATGTTGAGACGGGAAAAAGTATGCACACTGTGCTGCAGGAGTGTGATGATAAGTATGTGGAACCAATGAATGGGCTTGTTTTTTTGCCATGGGATTCTACTAAAGCCATAATGCAAAGTCAGCGTGATGGCTACAATCATCTATATTTGCTCGATCTGAAAACTGATAAACTGATGCAGATTACTCGTGGTAAATGGGTAGTGCAGAAGTTTGTGGGTTTCAATACAAAGGATAAGACTATTATTTACCAAGGCAATGAAAGTGACCCACGTCGCAGTTGTATTTACAGCATTAGTGTGAAAGGTGGTAATTCAACTCTTATAGGCGAGAATGATGGTGTACATAATGCCACTCTAAGTGCCGATGGCCAGCAAGTGCTTGATCAGTACACCTCGCCCACCGTGCCTCGCAGCATCAATCTGCTGAGCACCAAAACCGGCAAGGGAAAGAACCTCCTCACAGCTACTGATCGTTGGGTAGAGCAGGGATATAACATTCCTGAGATAACGAGCGGAAGCATCAAAGCTGCGGATGGAGTGACCGATCTCTACTATCGAATGGTAAAGCCAATTGACTTCGACCCCACAAAGAAATATCCTACAGTTGTCTATGTCTATGGCGGTCCTCACGCCCACAATGTCGAAGCATCATGGCACTGGGGGTTGCGTGGTTGGGAGGCTTACATGGCCACTAAGGGCTATTTGCTCTTTATTCTGGATAATCGCGGTAGTGAATGGCGTGGTAAGGACTTTGAACAGGCCACTTTCCGTCAATTGGGCGAGATTGAGATGCAAGATCAGATGGAGGGTGTGAAATATCTGAAGTCATTGCCTTATGTTGATAAAGACCGTATGGGTGTGCATGGCTGGAGTTTCGGCGGATTTATGACGACCAATTTGATGTGTTCTTACCCCGATGTTTTCAAGGTCGGTGTGGCTGGTGGTCCTGTCATCGACTGGAAATATTATGAGGTGATGTACGGAGAGCGTTATATGGATACTCCTCAAACCAATCCTATGGGCTACGAAAAGTGCAGTTTGGTGAACAAAGCCAAGAACTTGAAAGGTCGTTTACAGATTATATATGGTTATAATGACCCCACTTGTGTACCACAACACACGTTATCGTTCATCAATGCCTGCGTAGATGCTGGCACACAACCAGACCTCTTCACTTACCCTGGTGAAGGACACAACATGCGTGGAATCAAGCAGATTCATTTGCATGAGAGGATTACAAGGTATTTTGATGACTACTTGAAATAGTAAGTGGTTCATAATTCATTGTTCATAGTTAGGTAAGTAAAGTCCCTTCAAATAAAGAAAATAATACTTAAAAGATATGAAAATATTATTGCTTGGATCGGGCGGCCGTGAGCACGCTTTAGCTTGGAAGATTTCGCAGAGTCCCAAAGTAGAGAAACTGTATGTTGCTCCTGGTAATGCGGGAACTGCAGGAATGGTATGTGCAGGTTGCACATGCACCCCTCAATGTGTGTCTGAAAATGTAGCCATGAAGGCAGATGATTTCGATGCAATCAAGGCGTTCGTGCTGGAAAAGTCGGTTGACATGGTTGTTGTGGGTCCCGAAGATCCATTGGTAAAAGGTGTTTACGACTATTTTGTTGCTGATGAGCAATTAAAGAACATTCCTGTTATTGGTCCTTCCAAGCAGGGTGCCGTTCTTGAAGGTTCTAAGGATTTTGCCAAAGGATTCATGCAGCGTCATAACATTCCCACTGCTGCATACCAGACTTTTACAAGTGAGACTTTGGAAGAAGGTAAGGCTTTCTTGAAGACTTTGCAAGCACCCTACGTGTTAAAGGCTGATGGATTGTGTGCAGGTAAAGGCGTACTAATTCTTCCAACCCTTGAAGAGGCAGAAAAAGAACTTGAAGAGATGTTGGGCGGTATGTTTGGCGGAGCCAGCAGTCGAGTAGTCATCGAAGAGTTCATGAGCGGTATAGAGTGTAGCGTGTTTGTGCTTACTGACGGTAAGGACTATGTTATTTTGCCTGAAGCTAAGGACTATAAGCGTATTGGAGAGCACGATACTGGTTTGAATACTGGTGGAATGGGTTCGGTTAGTCCTGTTCCCTTTGCCGATAAAGAGTGGATGAAGAAGGTCGAGGATCGCATTATTCGTCCCACTGTCGAGGGTCTGTCAGCAGAAAACATCGTGTACAAGGGATTCATCTTCTTTGGCTTGATTAACGTAGATGGTGAGCCTAAGGTTATCGAGTATAATGTGCGTATGGGCGATCCAGAGACAGAGACAGTCATGCTTCGTGTCAAGAGCGACTTGGTAGATTTGCTTGAGGGTGTGGCTACACAGACTTTGAGTGAGAAGAACATAGAGTTCGATGATAGAAGTGCCGTTTGTGTGATGCTTGTAAGTGGTGGCTACCCTGAGGCATACGAGAAAGGATTCCCTATTTCTGGTATTGAGAATGTGGAAGGTAGCATCGTGTTCCATGCAGGCACTGCTTTAAAAGACGGAAATGTTGTGACAGCAGGTGGACGTGTCATTGCTGTGAGCAGCTATGGTAAGGACAAGGCCGAAGCCTTGCAGAAGAGTTTCCTGGAAGCACAAAAGATTCAGTTTGAAAAGAAGTATTTCCGTAGCGATATTGGAGCAGACCTGTAGCAGATTGGTAGCGGCTCTGTAGCGGACCTATGTACGAATGAGAAAAGAACGATTACAAAACCACATTTCGGGCAGTGTTTTCACATTGCCCGTATGTGCGTTTATAATTTGTGTACTGTGGTGGTTTCCATTCACCAGTAGTACCGGTTCTTTGTTCGATCGTTTGAATTTCGACCAGTCTCATTTTGCAGCATTGGCTTTGGTTGCCCTTACTGCCTATGTGCTGATTGAGATGAACAATGTAAACATACTCATTAGGGTACGAACCCGAATGGTATCGTCTATATGGCTTGTTTCTGCAGCGGTAATTGAGTCCTTTCATAATTACTCTTCAGGACTTGTGGCAGCATTCTTTTTGGCTTTGGCATTTCACCTGATGTTTTCCACATACCAGCATCGTGATTGTCAGGCATCTACTTTCCATTATGCTGTTGCCATAGGTGTGGCTAGTATATTCGTCCCATTCTGCGTGGCCTTATTGCCTTTGTTTTTATGGCATCAGACGTTTTTTCTGCGAAGTATGTCGATTCGTTCGTTATGTGCAGCCATTGTGGGGTTCATTTTTCCTTGGATTCTTTGGGTGAGTTACTGTGTGTATAAGGAATACTATACTTACCTGACGGAGTGGGTAAGCCAGCTTACTACCTATTATCCCATTCAATGGGACTCTTACACGCAACTCACTTACCATCAGATTGCTTCATGGGGAATGGTATCCTTGTGGACATTCATTGGAGCTATTCATTATTTGAGCACAACTTATTACGACAAGATTCAGGTGCGAATGATGCTTTACTCCTTTGTCATCATCTTCTTCTTTGTCGAGGCGTTTATTGCACTTCAGCCTCAGAATTTGGATGTGATGCTTCCCATGCTTACGATGGCAGGAGCTCCTCTTATGGCACATTTTTACGCCCTTACGAAGTCGTGGTTTACCAACTCCATTTTCGTATTGTCGGTCATGGCGTATATTGCTTTGGGATATTTCAACCTGTTTAGTCAAGCATAGCCTATGGATGGTTTTATAGACTTTCTTTTGGAAAATGGCTATATTGGCATGTTCATGGCAGCTTTCATTGCTGGTAGCGTGTTTCCATTCAGTAGTGAATTTGTACTTGGTGCATTGCTGAAGATGGGAGATCTAGACCCAATGATTCTTTTCGTTTGTGCTACTGTGGGTAATGTGGGAGGCAGTATGTTTAACTATGGAATCGGCCGTTTGGGTAAACCTTCGTGGAGAGAGAAATTGATGCCAAAGGATCCTTCCAAGCGGGAGCGCCAAGAACGTCTTATACAAAAATATGGTGCATGGGCAGGCATACTTTGCTTTATCCCTGTATTAGGTAGTGCCATTGCGGTGCTCATGGGGTATATGCGTTTTAATCCGTGGATTTCACTCATAGCTATTTTCATTGGTAAGGCCACACGTTATGCCATCCTCGTCTATGCAGTTTCTGCAATATAGAAAAGGTGACCGATATTATAAATAATGTCAAAATACCTTAATTTCTTGCATTTGTGGAAGAATTGAACTAAATTTGCAATCTAAAAGCAACAAAATAAAAACTAACAATAAAAAATGAAACGTTTCAGATTAGTAGACAACCTTATGGGTTGGCTTATTTTTGCCGTGGCTGCATTTACGTATTGCAGTACCATCGAGCCAACGGCAAGTTTCTGGGATTGTCCTGAGTTTATCACTACAGGATTTAAGTTGGAGGTGGGTCATCCACCAGGCGCCCCCTTCTTTATGCTTACTGCAAATCTCTTTTCTCAGTTGGTAAGCAACCCTGATAGTGTGGCAATGATGGTTAACATAATGTCTGCCTTGTTCAGTGCGTTATGTATCATGTGTCTTTATTGGACAATTTCACATTTCACACGAAAGTTGATTTGCCGTGAGCAGTATGTTGGCAACGGAAAGTTGAACGTAGAGATGACCACTGCACAACTAATTACCACTCAAGCAAGTGCAACGGTGGGCGCTTTGGCATATTGCTGGAGTGATACTTTTTGGTTCTCTGCAGTCGAGGGTGAGGTGTATGCCTACTCTTCATTATTTACAGCACTTGTAGTATGGTTGATGCTCAAGTGGGAAGATCATGCCGATGAACCCCATAGTGATCGTTGGCTTATCCTGATTGCCTATATGACGGGACTTAGTGTAGGTGTGCATTTGCTCAACTTGTTGTGCTTGCCTGCTTTGGTTCTTATCTATTACTATCGTAAATACCCCAATGCAAACCTTAAGGGTTCACTCATGGCCCTTCTCGTCAGCTTCGGTTTGATTGTGGTTGTGCTCTATGGTATTGTACCTGGCATTGTCAAAGTGGGAGGATGGTTTGAACTTCTCTTCGTTAATAAGTTGGGATGTAGTTTCAATACCGGTCTTATCGTGTACATCATCCTTTTGGTTAGTGTTGTACTATGGGCCATCTGGGAATCGAATAAAGACAAAAGCAAGACGCGTGGCAATATAGCTTACCTTCTCAGTGTAGGCATGCTTGGTATTCCTTTCTTTGGACATGGCACTTCGAGCGTAATCTATGGTATAATGTTGCTTGGTGCTTTGGCAGCTTGCCTTTGGTGGGGCAATCTCGTAACAGCCCGCTTCAAAAACACTTCTTTGCTTTGTATGCTTACCATAATGATAGGTTATAGTTCGTATGCTGTCATTGTGATTCGCAGTAGTGCCAATACCCCTATGGATCAAAACTCTCCAGAGGATATTTTCACCCTTGGTCAGTATCTTAGTCGCGAGCAGTATGGTGAGCGTCCCTTGTTCTTCGGACAGGTGTACAATTCTCCTTTGGAGTGGGATGCCAATGGTAATCCCGTTAGCTCGGAGGGTGGTGCTGTTTATCAGCGGAAGGAGAAAGCTTCGCCTGATGAGCCCGACCGTTATGAAGTAGTTCGTCATGATATTGACTATAAGTACCAAGTCAATATGCTCTTCCCTCGTATGTATAGTGACCGCCATCAAGGTGCATACGAGAGTTTGTTGGGTGGAATTGACGGACGTATGGTAACTGTGTCTGAGCGTGATGGCTCAACACATCAGCTTAAGGTACCCACTTTCTGGGAGAATCTTAAGTTCTTCTTCAGCTACCAGATTAACTATATGTACATGCGTTATTTCATGTGGAACTTTGCCGGTCGCCAAAATGACATTCAAGGCAATGGTGAGTTAGAGCATGGTAACTGGCTTACAGGTATATCCTTCATTGACAACGCTCGTCTGGGAGACCAAGACATGCTTCCTGATGATTTGAAGAACAACAAAGGACACAATGTGTATTATTGCTTGCCTTTGATACTCGGTCTTATCGGTTTGTTCTGGCAAATTATGCGTAGCCAGGAGAGCGTAAAACAGTTCTGGGTAGTTTTCTTCCTGTTCTTCATGACTGGTCTGGCCATCGTCATCTATCTGAACCAGACTCCCCAGCAGCCTCGTGAGCGTGACTATGCTTATGCGGGTTCGTTCTATGCGTTTGCCATCTGGATTGGTTTGGGTGTTGCTGCCATTACCGACTATCTTAATAAGCTCATCAAGAAAAAGCCTATGGTGGCTGCTATTGTACCTGCAGTTTGTGTGGTAGTTCCTATTCAAATGGCTGCACAAAACTGGGATGATCACGACCGTAGTGACCGTTATATGTGTCGTGACTTTGGTCAGAATTACCTTATGTCGCTCAGTGAGAAGGGTAATCCCATCATCTTCACTAATGGTGATAATGATACTTTCCCTCTTTGGTACAATCAAGAGACAGAAGGTTTCCGTACAGACGCACGTGTTTGTAATCTCTCTTATTTGCAAACTGATTGGTACATCGATCAGATGAAGCGTCCTGCTTACAACTCACCCAGTGTACCTATTTCATGGAAGCGTTTGCAGTATGTCTCTGGCACCAATGAAGGTATATACATTTATCCTGGTGTCCTTGACGATGTACTCAAGCAGCTGAGTGACATGGGCTTCAGTGAGGAGCGTATGCGTCAGACCTTCGGCGACAATCCCTATGACCTTCGCAGTATTATGGACAAGTGGGTACTCAATAATGATCCTAACCTCAACGATATCAAGCGCACTTTGCAACTTGTTGACGAGAATGGTGAGCCTTTACCCATTATTCCTACGGATAGCATTACCTTCAAGGTCGATGCCGACGCTGTGAAGAAGAGTGGTATGATGGTAGCTGCTGATAGTATTCCTGAGCAGATGAATCTCTCGCTTAAGGGACGTCGTGTCATCTACAAGAGTGAGATGATGATGTACGATATGTTGGCAGGCTGTAATTGGGAGCGTCCTATGTACGTGGCCGTTACAGTAGGCAGTGAGAACTATGGTTCGTTGGGCGACAATTTCGTACAGGAAGGTCTTGCTTATCGTATTACTCCTTTCAATACAAAGGCATCGGGTAAGCGTCTTGATACAGAGAAGATGTACGATAACTTGATGAACAAGTTCAAATATGGTGGACTTGAGAAGCCAGGAATCTATATCGATGAGACCGTGATGCGTATGTGTAAGACTCATCGTCGCATGTTCTCTCAGCTTGTACAGCAACTCGTCAAGGAGGGCAAACTTGATAAGACAGCTAAGTTGCTGGCCAAGTGTGAGGAGGTGATACCTGCTTATAATGTTCCTCATAGCTATGATAGCGGAAGTGTGGATCTGGCTAACGCATGGATTGCTGTTGGCAAGAAAGCTGAGGGAGAGAAGATTCTGACAGCCATTATCGAAAATCTTCGTCAGTATGTCGATTGGTATCTCTCGTTGAATGACAACTTCTTTATCGGAAGTTCCGATGAGTGTCGTTATTACATGTATCAGTATAGTGCAGCTATCGATGCCCTTGAGAAGTCGGGTTCTGACAAGTTCAAGGAACAGAATACTGCATTTGAGATGCGTTACGACTCTATGGCACAACGCCTTGTTCGTTTGAAGTTGATTGATTAAAGAAAAAAATATTCAGTTCTTCAAGAAAGGACATGCTGCTTTTCGGTCTCTTTGAAGTAATGTTAAGGATATCGTTTTGTAGGCATTATCTTGTAGTAGCTGATAACCTTTTAATCAAATAAGAATGTTTATCGAACAACCGGCAATATACCTTCGATGGCTTTATCCCAAAGCTATTTGGAGGATGGATCATCGTCAGAGGGCAGTTTATCTGACCTTTGACGATGGTCCTATTCCTGAGGCTACTCCTTTCATCCTTGACACGCTTGATCGTTTTGGCATCAAGGCCACTTTCTTTATGGTGGGTGATAATGCACGTAAGTACCCTCATCTCCTTGAAGAGGTGCGTCGTCACGGTCATCGCATAGGCAACCACACTTTCAACCATATTGGAGGTTTTAAGTGGTGGAGTTGGAAATACCTCAAGAATGCCGAGCAAGCTAATGAACTGCTTCATACTGACCTTTTCCGTCCACCTCATGGCTGGATGAAAGCCTCACAGTACGAGCGCCTGCGTCGTCACTATCGTATTATCATGTGGGATCTTGTGACGCGTGACTACAGTAAGTGGATGACTCCTGAGGGTATTGTGGAAAATGTGAAGAAGTATGCCCGTAACGGCAGCATCATTACCTTCCATGATTCTCTGAAAAGCATTGATAAGCTTAAAAGTGCACTTCCTGAATCCATAGAATGGCTTAAAGAACAAGGATATGAGTTCAAGGTGTTTGAGTAATGAGAATGAGTTTGAAAATTGATATTCTATGAAAAAAACATTAGTATTATGCCTGTCTGCTTTTGCACTTGCATCTTGCGGCGGTTCGCAGAAAAGTGATGGTTCAGCCGCTGACTCTGTTTCTGCTTCGAAGAATCTCACTGAAAAGTCTGAAGGCAATAATGAACAGGGTGAGGATGATTATGCCATTTGGCAAATGGATAGTACCAAGGAAGTAAACTTCGTTTCCTATGACCTTGCTGCTATGGAAGTGCGTGGACATGTCCACAAGATAGAATTCTCTTTAAACGGTCTTGTGGTGAAATTCGACGAGGATGGTCATGTTATTTCCTATGCCGATGACTCAAGCAGTTTTCAGATAGGCTATAATGACGATGGTTGCCTTAGCGTTTACGCGGTAGGCGCTGGTTCATCTACATATTCCATCGATCCCGAAACCAACCTACTTACTTGCTATAATGGCGGTGAAGGAGCCTATTCATGGACTAACCTCTATCACTATGATAGCAACGGCAATCTTACCGAGATTGAATATAACGACTACGACGATGCTGAGGACAGTCATGAAACATCGGTTGCTAAGGTTAAAGTACTTGCTACCGACTCTCATGGCAATTGGATTAAACGTAAAGTGGGCGATGCCGTTTATACTCGTACAATATCCTATTACCCCAATCCTTTAGGAGGTGATAAAGGCGCTCCTTCTGCTCACAACGACATCAATCCTCTTGTGGATAAATGCACCTTTATGGGTGTCATCGGTGGTGAGAAGAACTCCACTCTTAGCCTTGATAAGGGTACAGGAAATTATTCTGTAAGGGGGGGTGAACGCATTGTTTATGCTGAGCGTTTCTCTCCTTCAACAGGACAGCTTGTATTAGGCGCTTATCACAAGAATAAAGGTAATTCTATTGGCATGTTCGACGGCATCTTCAAAAATGGTGTTTATAAGGGTGTTTTTGAAAACCATAATGGTGGGAAGGTCGATTTTGAGCTAGTCTTGAAATAGATCCTTTTTCATGCCTTTTTAAATATGCTTTTTAAGCAGAGAGAACATCTCAGGGAAACGAATCTACTGTTTTTTGTAGGCTGATGGAGCAAGTTGGCAAATCGATTGAATCTTCTTCCGTCTTGTCATCAAAGGAATTATGTGTTGCGGGAGAGTCGTTGGGCTTTCTTGTCGGCATTTCCCTTGCCTCTCCTGTCGATGAGGCTTATGCCCAGGCTTACCGCAAGTGGTTGGAGGATGGCTGCCATGCAGAAATGCACTACCTTGAGAACTATTTCGAGAAACGTATGGATCCTTGCCTTTTGGTGCCAGGAACTCGAAGTATTATCAGTGTAGCCATGAATTACTATCCTGCCTGTTCTGCGCAGGGAATAGCGTGGTATGCACAAGGAAAGGACTATCATGACATCATGCGTCAGCGGATGACCGAACTCATGGAACGGTTTGGCTTGCATGGTCGGTGCTTCGTTGATACAGCTCCTATCCCCGAACGCTATTGGGCGCAACGAAGTGGGTTAGGATGGATTGGCAAACACTCACAACTTGTTGTCCCTGGTATGGGAAGTACTTTTTTCCTGGGTGAGATTTTTGCAGAGGAAGAGTTTGATGAGTATGGAACTCCCATAAGTTCGAAATGTGGAAAATGTAACAAATGCGTTGAGGCATGTCCTACTGGAGCATTACTTGGTACGTTTGATGCCCGTAAGTGTTTGTCGTATCTCACTATCGAGAACCGGGGTGAATTGCCCCAGTGGGCGGTATATAAGATGGGTGACACTTTTTATGGATGTGATCGCTGCCTTAAGGCATGCCCCCATCTGCATGCTCTACCTACCAACGAACCTCTTTTGCAGCCAAGTGACGAACTGCTTCACATGACGCACTCCGATTGGCAGTTGCTGACACGTGAACAATACCAACACCTTTTTAAAGGGTCTGCCGTAAAGCGTGCAAAATACGAAGGACTTATACGAAATATTCGGGGAATTGCTATGCGCAGTTTGCAAAATAAGACAAATGCAGGTGACGAAAGCGAAAAAAAAAGGTAATCGTTTCGTCGTTTCGAAATAATACACTATCTTTGTAACGTCTAAAACAAGGCAAAATCGGAAATTGAATTAAGTTCGATGTTCTTATTTGCTGTTTTGTTGTTTGCAACTTGTTGGCGTTTTTTGATATTTAATTGTTTTGTTTCCACAACAGTATGCAGAAATGATTAAGTAAGAGAAAGCAAGCAAGGCATAATTGGACTAAGGTTTTTACGACACAGGGTTTGTCTAAGGAATCTGAAAAGTTCGTAACTTGTAAAAAAGTAAAATATAATTGTTTATTAATCACTTAATATTTTAAACCAATGGCAACATTAGATTTGACTAAGTACGGCATCACTGGTTCAACCGTGATTGCCCACAATCCTTCTTACGAGGTATTGTTTGCAGAGGAGACCAAGGCTGGTCTCGAGGGTTATGAGGTAGGTCAGAACACCGAGCTCGACGCTGTTAACGTAATGACTGGTATCTACACCGGCCGTTCACCCAAGGACAAGTACATCGTAATGGATGAGAACTCAAAGGACACTGTATGGTGGACCAGCGAGGAGTACAAGAACGACAACCATCCCATGTCTGAGGAGGTTTGGGCTACCGTTAAGGACTTGGCTGTTAAGGAACTCTGCAACAAGAACCTGTACGTTGTTGACGCATTCTGCGGTGCTAACAAGGATACCCGCATGGCTGTTCGCTTCATCGTTGAGGTAGCATGGCAGGCACACTTCGTAACCAACATGTTCATCCAGCCCACCGCTGAGGAGTTGGCTGAGTTCGAGCCCGATTTCATCGTTTACAACGCTTCTAAGGCTAAGGTAGAGAACTACGCTGAGCCCGGTCTGAACTCTGAGACCTGTGTAGCTTTCAACACTACCAGCAAGGAGCAGGTTATCATCAACACCTGGTACGGTGGTGAGATGAAGAAGGGTATGTTCTCAATGATGAACTACTACCTTCCCCTCCAGGGCATCGCTTCTATGCACTGCTCTGCTAACTGTAACATGGATGGTGAGGAGACCGCTATCTTCTTCGGCCTCTCTGGTACCGGTAAGACCACTCTGTCAACCGATCCCAAGCGTCGCCTTATCGGTGATGACGAGCACGGATGGGACGACAACGGCGTCTTCAACTTCGAGGGTGGTTGCTATGCTAAGGTTATCGGCCTGAGCAAGGAGAACGAGCCCGACATCTACGGTGCTATCAAGCGCAACGCTCTTCTCGAGAACGTAACCGTAGCTGCTGATGGTAAGATCGACTTCAACGATAAGAGCGTAACCGAGAACACTCGTGTTTCTTATCCCATCAACCACATCAACAACATCCAGCCCGGTTCTTCAGCTCCCGCTGCTAAGAACGTTATCTTCCTCTCAGCTGATGCATTCGGCGTATTGCCTCCCGTATCTATTCTGACTCCCGAGCAGACTCAGTACTACTTCCTGAGTGGTTTCACCGCTAAGTTGGCAGGTACCGAGCGCGGTATCACCGAGCCCACTCCCACCTTCTCAGCTTGCTTCGGTCAGGCATTCCTCGAGTTGCACCCCACAAAGTACGCTCAGGAGTTGGTCAAGAAGATGAACGCTAACGGTGCTAAGGCATACTTGGTTAACACTGGTTGGAACGGTACTGGCAAGCGTATCTCTATCCCCGATACTCGTGGTATCATCGATGCTATCCTCGACGGTTCAATCCTGAAGGCTGAGACTAAGATGATCCCCATGTTCAACTTCGAGGTTCCCACCGCTCTGCCCAACGTAAATCCCGCTATCCTCGATCCTCGCGACACTTACGAGTGCGCTTGCCAGTGGGAGGAGAAGGCTAAGGATTTGGCAGCTCGCTTCATCAAGAACTTCGCTAAGTACACTACCAACGAGGCTGGTCAGGCTTTGGTAGCTGCAGGTCCTCAGTTGTAATTGTTACTAAACAAAACAACGCATATTTGGAGCCGTCCCTTTCTGGGGCGGCTCTTTTTGTGATAAATCTCATGTAATTTATTCTTGTGTTGTACGTTTTTTGTTGTTAGTGCTTGCCGTTTCAGTTCTTTTTCATAACTTTGCGTCATATAGACATTTGAAATTATGAAGTCGTTAAAATTTAATGCTGTTACCCTCAGGTTATTGTTGATAATACTTTGTGCAGGGTATTCTTTTCTTTCTCATTCTAAAGACGATGCTGCTAAACATGTGGTTACGGTTACCGCCCATGGAATTGGTGGCTATGTCTTGTGTAATGGAGAGGAGTTAAGGGATGCGTCTGTCAATGTAATGGTTGAGGATGGTGGCACTTTGTCGGTTACAGGTTATCCTGATGATGGCTATCGTGTGGGTTGCATCACGAAGCAGCAAGAGGGTTTCATGTTGACTACTACCGATTACACGAATAGAACTTCGATAAGCCGTACGGCAAAGATATCCTATATTATGCAGGATGCCAGTGTTGAGGTGTTTTTTGAAGAGATACCTAATCCCATTCCTTCGTATTCTGTCACCGTAACCTCTTATGGCGAACATGGTTATGTTGAATACAACGGTCAGAGAATCGTCAATGGAAGCAAGGTCTTCCAAGTTAAGGAAGGTGGCAGTTTGAGTGTAACCGGTTATCCCGAGAAAGGTTATCGGGTGTCCCGTACAAGAACCCAGAAGGATGAAGCCTTTGGCATGGCAATCGACTATACCAACAGGTCTTCAATAAGTCGCTCGGCCGAGGTTACTGATGTAAAGCGTGATGCTGGGATAGAGTTCTTTTATGAACAACTGGAGCCTGCCGATCCTGTCACCATCACGGCATCCGATAAAACCGAGATTTATGACGGAAACGTGCATGCCATTTCGTTCTCTGTTCCTTCAGGCGTGCCTGTAGCAGAAGTGGTTACGTCGGTTTACAGGAAAGTGGGTGACGAGTGGCTTCAGATAAGCTCTTCCGAGGTTATTGGGGCAGGTTCATACAAGTTTGTTTTCCGAATTGATACGGATTTATATATTGGTGAAACAAGTGCTATCCTGACCCTAAAGAAAGCAAGCCAAACCGTTTCCTGGGAACAGAGTTTGTCTGAACTGAAAGTCACGAACAAACTGAAGCTGATGGCAACGTCATCTTCTGGTCTTCCAGTAACCTTCAGCTCGGGAAATAAGTCTTTGGCAGAGGTGATTACCATAAACGGTGAACAATACTTGGAGTGCAAGGCTCCTGGCACGGTCAAGATTTCTGCACGACAGGCAGGTGATGAAAACTACTATAGTGCTGTGGCTGTGGTAAAGGATGTGACGATTAAGGATGCCAACTTTGCCTTAGTCAGTCAGTTCTCTGACTGGAAATCTACCAACAAGGAGCATGGCAGTACTTCGTCAAAGGAATACGCTTTCCATGCCTCTAAGGGGGACATGCTCTCTTTTGATTGGTTTACCAGTTCCGAGGCTATTTATGACAAGCTGCTTGTGAGTGTCAATGACGAGGACATCCTTTCGGAAAGCGGAACAGACCGTGCGGGTACAGAGAGTGTTGACATTAGCGACGACAAGCAGCATGTTATGAGCGTGTCGTATTCAAAGGACGGTTCTTATTCTGCGGCTTTGGATGAGGTTTCGGTAAGCAGCATCTATCTGAAGCGTGAGGCTCCCAATGACCACTTCGACTATGTGGATATAGACGATACCTTTAAGAGCCTGGAGGTGAAGCGCGACGTTGATGTTGACAACCTTTTCTTTAGCCGTAGCTTCAACCACACAAGGTGGCAGGCACTCTATCTGCCTTTCTCCGTAAGCTATGACGACTGGAAGGATGGTTTCGTGGTGGCGAGCATCAATCAAGCCCTCCAGTATGATGATAATGAAGATGGAAGTGTTGACAGGAATGAAATAGAGGTTTCTATTGTGGAAAGTGGGGATCTTGAACCTAATACCCCCTATTTCATTAAGCCCAAGTCGGTGGGCGTAAAGAACCTTACGCTGCACAATATTAAGCTCAGCAAGACGGCGGAGCGCAGTGTGGCGATTGTGTGTGGTGACACCAAATACATCTTCACAGGTACCTATCATGTTGTTTCGGGAGCTGAGATGAAGCAGCATGGCTATTATGCTATGGGTGGTGGTTCGTTGATTCACGCAGCATCAGAAGAGAGCAATTTGGGTGCATTCCGTTGGTATATGGATGTGACCGACTTAGAGGGTAACCACAAAGAAGTCAGTGAGGTGAAGATATCTGTCTTTGATGACGAGTGGGCCACCGCAGACAACGACTCTTCGACAACCATAGAGGCTGTAGGTGACAATCAACAGCAGACGACGGAAATGTACGATCTCTATGGTCGCAAGGTGGTCGATGTCAGAAAAGGTGTTTATGTTAAGAATGGTAAGAGGTATGTTGTCAGATAAATCGGAAACTGTAGTTATGAGAAAGACTTATCGTAAGCCCACTGTGATGCTTAAAGAATTGAGGGCGCTTGACTGCCTGATGAATACGTCCAATATTGGTATTGGGGGTGAGGGCTTTTTTGATGTAAGGTCGGAAAGCGGCTATGAAGACGATGGTGCCTCTGTAGCCAATGATGTCTGGGGACAGGATTGGTAAGTTCGTAGTCACATTATAGTAATCTTTTTATGAAAATATTTGCAAAACGAAGAAATAATTCGTATCTTTGCAAGTGGGAAAATATTGCGATTTTCCTACGTTTTTCCTTCTGTTTTCCTCTTACCAGCACCCTGTCAGCGCACAATTGGCTTACGTCTGGCTTACGTAAAAACACGTAAGCCAGACGTAAGCAAACCGAGTGAAACCCGAGTGCAAGCCGTAGGATCGCAAAAGAATCTTCGATATATACGGAAATAATCATACATTAATGTCGGAGACTTTGTCGGTGAGTCCACGCACGATGGAACGTGATTTTTCTGCATTGAAAGAGAAGGGTGTTTTTGAAGCGCGAAGGTAAGGATAATGATGGAGCGTGGATTCTTTTATAGATGTATCATGTCGTGAATATCAAAAACGTACACAATATCTACTAAAATACAGGGATGCGTTGCATTTGCGGCGCATCCTTGTGTTATTTTTGTATAAAAATTTGTCTGTTCGCGGATTTTGGAGTAACTTTGTCAAAAATATATGCATATATAGGCTCATGAAAAAAATACTTTCAATCATTGCGTTGCTCTGCTCGCTGACCGCAGTGGCTCAGTTTGCAAATCCTGTCAAGTTCTCCGTCAAGGAAAATAAGATTTCGGACAGTGAACTCGAAGTGGTCTTCACGGCTAAGATAGATGCTGGTTGGCATGTGTATGGCACAGACATCAAGGATGGCGGTCCTACCAAAGCAGAGATTACGCTTGAGAAGCAAGTCGGCTTGGTGCCTAAGGGAAAGCTTCAGGCAAATGGCAATATCCATCGTGCCATGGATGACATGTTTGGCATGGAGGTCTCCTTTTTCGAAGGTAATGCTACCTTTGTACAGGCGTTTACCATCACGGAAACCCAGTATGAGGTGAGCGGCTACTTGACGTATGGAGCTTGCAACGACCAGAACTGCTTGCCTCCCACAGATGTAGAGTTTAGTTTCAAGGGAAACGGAAAACCTGCGGTAGCCTCTTCGACTCCTCTCACCGGTGCAGGAGAAACTGTCACAAAAGACGGGGCAAAGGATGCAAAGGCAGATGAAGCTAAGGCCGACGAGACCTTGGCGGAGGCTGTGACGGAAGACACCTTGGCTGTAGATACTTTATCCAACCTTGTTCCTTCGGTGGAACAGAGTGGGGGAGAAGCCTCTCTTTACACGCCCGTCATCAAAGAATTGCAGTCTTTTGGCGAAGACAATGCCGATACGTCGAACAAGGGCCTGTGGACTATTTTTCTGCTGGGCTTTGCCGGTGGTTTGCTGGCGTTGCTCACCCCTTGCGTATGGCCCATCATACCTATGACGGTCAGCTTCTTCCTGAAGCGTAGCAAGGACAATAAACAGAAAGGCATTCGCGATGCCATCACCTATGGCATCAGCATTGTGGTTATCTATGTATTGTTGGGTCTGGTGGTTACACTTTGTTTTGGAGCAGATGCCCTCAACTCTCTTTCCACCAACGCCTTTTTTAACATCTTCTTCTGCCTGATGCTCTTGGTGTTCGCCGCTTCCTTTCTGGGTGGATTCGAACTTACCTTGCCTTCGTCATGGGGAAATGCCGTAGATAGCAAGGCCAACAAGACAACTGGTTTGCTGAGCATCTTTTTGATGGCCTTCACACTCAGTTTGGTTAGCTTCAGTTGCACGGGTCCTATTATTGGCTTCTTGCTCGTGGAGATGGGCACAAGCGGAAACATCATTGCCCCAACGGTGGGTATGTTTGGATTCGCTATCGCCTTGGCTTTGCCTTTTACCTTGTTTGCCATATTCCCCACCTGGCTGAAGAGTGCCCCCAAGAGTGGCAACTGGATGAACTGCATCAAGGTTTGTCTTGGATTTCTGGAGCTGGCGTTTGCCCTGAAGTTCCTTAGCGTAGCCGACTTGGCATACGGATGGCACATTCTTGACCGCGAAGTGTTCCTCTCCCTCTGGATTGTCATCTTCGCTCTTTTGGGTGCCTATCTCATTGGATGGATTCGTTTCCCTCACGATGAGGATGAATACGACGAGATGGGCGAGGTCATCGTGAATCATCGTACCGGTATCGTACGTTTCTTCTTGGCCTTATTGTCCTTTGCCTTCTCCATCTATATGATTCCAGGTCTGTGGGGAGCTCCCTGTAAGGCGGTGAGTGCGTTTGCTCCCCCTATGTCAACCCAGGACTTCAATCTTCAGAAGGAAGAGGTTGTGGAGGCACAGTTCACCGACTACGAGCAGGGTATGGCCTATGCCAAGCAGAAGGGACTTCCCGTAATGCTCGACTTCACAGGCTTTGGATGCGTGAACTGCCGAAAGATGGAGGCAGCCGTATGGACGGATGCAGAGGTGAAGAGCATCATCCGCGATAAGTACGTCCTCATCAGTCTCTTCGTGGACGACAAGACGAGTCTGCCTGAGACAGAGGTGGTGAAGGAAAGCGACGGCAGCGAGACGAAGTTACGCCGCGTAGGCGACAAGTGGAGCCACTTGCAGCGTGTTAAGTTTGGTGCTCAGACACAGCCTTTCTATGTATTGCTCGACAACGAAGGAAAGCCTTTGAACAACAGCTATTCGTATAACGAAGACATACCGTCCTTCATTGCCTGGCTGAACAAGGGTATTGAGAACTATGCGAAGTAACCGAAAGAGAGACATTTCGGACTTTTCTGCAATTTTTTCAAGAAATAATGTAGTATATGACGCATTCGTGCGTCATATATACGATAGATAAATTAATCAACAACAATAAAACAATGAAAAAATTTCTTTTAATGGTGGCTTGCGCCTTTATGGCGTTTGGTGCCAAGGCACAAAGTCAGGAGGAGATGATGCAACAAGCTATGCAGCAGCAGTTGCCTATGGATCCTCAGACCAAGATGGGCACGTTGCCCAACGGACTGACCTATTACATCCGTCACAATGAGTACCCAAAGGGTCAGGCCAACTTCTATATTGCCCAGAAAGTGGGTTCGGTGCTGGAGGAGGAAGACCAGCGTGGTTTGGCTCATTTCCTTGAGCACATGTGTTTCAACGGTACCAAGAACTTCCCCGAGAACCAGGTTATCAAGTATCTGGAGTCAATCGGTGTAAAGTTTGGTGCACAGCTCAATGCCTACACCAGCATCGACGAGACTGTGTACAACATCAACAACGTACCTACTGTTCGCGAGGCAACCATCGACTCTGTCTTGCTGATTCTGCACGACTGGAGTCACGATTTGACTCTTGACCCCAAGGAGATTGACAAGGAGCGTGGTGTCATTCACGAGGAGTGGCGCTCTCGCAGCTCGGCAACCATGCGTATCTATGAGCGTCAGTTGCCCAAACTGATGTCAAATGCACGTCCAGGTAACCGTCTGCCTATTGGTACCATGGAGGTGGTTGACAATTTCAAGCCCGAAGCACTTCGTGCATACTACGAAAAGTGGTATCGTCCTGACCAGCAGGCTATCATTGTAGTAGGCGACCTTGACGTGGCTCGCACAGAGGCACAGATCAAGAAACTGTTTGAGCCTATCAAGATGCCTGCTAATCCTGCTGAGCGTGAGTATTTCGGTGTACCCGACAATGCAGAGCCTATTGTGGCTACCGACAAGGACAAGGAGCAGACCCTGACAGTGATAAGTGTGATGATGAAGCACGAGCAACCCGTTCCCGACGAGCTTAAGAACACCGTGCCCGGAATGGTGGGTGACATCATGCTGCGCTTTGCTCAAACCATGCTCAACGACCGATTTGCAGAAATGACACAGAAGCCCGAGACTCCCTTCCTGCAGGGTGCGGTGGAAGATGGCATCTTCATCCTGGCTAAGAAAGCCTATGCTCTCACTACACAGATCATTCCCAAGGAAGGCATGAACGACGAGGCTACTCAGGCTGTGATGGCAGAGGTTTATCGTGCTGCCAAGTTTGGCTTTACTGCCACAGAGTTTCAGCGTGCCAAAAGTGAGTTCATGAGCCGCATTGAAAGTGTTTACCAGAATAAGGATAAGCGTCAGAATGATACTTATGTGCAGGAGTGTGTACAGCACTTCCTCAACAAGGAGCCTATGCCTGGTATTGAGACAGAGTACCAGTTGTGTGGTGCCATATTGCCTCAGTTGAATGTGGATATGGTCAACCAAACATTCGCTCAGTTGGTAAGCATGAACGACTCTAACCTCGTGATATTGGCCATGAACCCCGAGAAGGAGGGTTATGTGCAACCCACGGAGGAGCAACTGCTGGCCAACGTACATGCTGCACAGCAGATGGAGCTGACCGCATACGTTGACAATGTCAAGAATGAGCCTCTCGTTCCTCAGCTTCCCACTCCCGGCTCTATCGTAAAGGAGAGCGATGTGAAGTTCGGCTTCAAGGAGCTGGTACTGAACAACGGCGTGAAGGTCTATATGAAGAAGACCGACTTCAAGGATAATGAAATTGTGATGAACGCATACAGCAAGGGTGGTGTAGGTCGTTATCCTGTAGAGGATCGCTACACGCTGGAGTTGTTGGATAACTATATTTCTGCCAGTGGTTTGGGCAATTTCACCAGTACCGAGTTGGGTAAGGCTCTTGCAGGTGTTCAGGCAAGCTGTTCTTCTTCACTGGGCGAGTTGAGCGAAGGTCTGCGCGGAAATTGTGTGCCTAAGGATATCCGTACCCTCTTCGAGTTGGCATATCTTCATTTCCAGCCTTTGCACCGTGACGATGCAGCTGTAGAGAGTGCTTTGACTACATTGCGTCAGACTTTGCACAACCGTCATGCTAATCCCATGACAGCCTTGCAGGACTCTATCCAGCATACGATGTATGGTGACAATCCTCGTCTTGTAATCATGGAGGAAGAGGATGTCGATAAGGCTTCTTACGACCGTGCCTTGGAGATCTATGCTGATCGTTTTGCCGATGCCAGTGACTTTAGTTTCTATTTCATCGGTAACCTTGACGAGGACAGCATCCGTGCCTATTCAGCTCAGTATCTTGCTAACCTGCCTGTTGTGAAGCGTACCGACAATCAGGTGGAGGCTGGTCTGAAGTTCAAGCCCGGCATTCGCACCAACCGCTTTGCCCAGAAGCAGGAACAGCCTCAGTGCATTGCCTTGGTTGTTTCCTTCGCAAAGGCAAAGAACGAGCGTATGCAGAGACTTTCTGCCAGCTTCCTTGGTCAGGTGCTCAGCACTCGCTACCTGGAGAAGATTCGTGAGGAGATGGGTGCAGCCTACAGCGTACAGGCTACAGCAGGAATCTCTCGTGTAGGTATCAAGGATTACAATGCTGTGATGCAGATTGTATTGCCCGTTAAGCCCGAGATGTGTGACGATGCCTTGAAGGCTGCCGACGAAATTCTCGCAGACTTGATAAAGAATGGTGTGAAAGACGAGGAAATCAACAAGATTAAGGAGCATGAGCTGAAGAACCTTGATGAGGCAGAGCGTCTCAACTCTTCATGGTTGAACTGGTTCCGTGTATATATGGAAGATGGCATCGATTCATACACCAATATGAAGCAGAGCATCCAGAACATTACTTCAAAGGATATTGTTAAGATGGCTAAGCAGATTCAGAATGGAAAGAATCGTGCAACCATCGTGATGATGCCAGAGTAAGCCTTTCTGGTTATTGATAAAGGTTATAGGTTATAGGTTATGGCCAATAGCCAATAACCTTTCAACACACAAGTTATGAAGATTATTGTTGACGATAAGATTCCCTATATAAAAGGACAGGTAGAGCAGCTCGGAGGCGAGGTGCTCTATTTGTCTGGTAGCAAGATAGGGCCAGATGACGTGCGTGATGCCGATGTGTTGATGATTCGTACTCGGACACATTGCAATCGTGCTCTGCTTGAAGGCTGCAGCGTCAGGTTCATCGTGACGGCTACCATTGGCTACGACCATCTTGACGTGGACTATCTGCGCGAAGCAGGCATTGAGTGGACCAACTGTCCCGGGTGTAATGCCACGAGTGTGGGGCAGTATGTGCGAAATACCCTCTTCCTGTTGGAGCGCGAACGTGGACTCTGTCTGCAGGATGCCACACTTGGCATTGTGGGCGTAGGACATGTGGGAAGGGCTGTGCTTGAGGCTTGTCGTCCTTGGGTGGGGAAGGTGCTGCTCAACGACCCACCACTTTTGGCATCTTTGAAGGGAGGCATTTCTTCTGCTAAGGAGGATGCTAAAACTCCTATCTTGCCAGATTCACTTACAGCTGCTGATTTTTCCGACCTGTCAACCTTGCAACAGCAATGCGACATCATCACTTTCCATACGCCTTTGGTAATGGGTGGCGAGTATCCTTCCTTCCATTTGGCCGATGAGGCCTTTTTGGCAGGCGTTGCCAAGTGTCCTGTTATCATCAACGCGGCTCGCGGTGAAGTGGTGGACAACGTAGCTTTAGAGGCGGCTCTTGATGCAGGACGGGTTCGTGAGGCTGTAATTGATACATGGGAGGGTGAACCCAGCCTCTCACGCAGGTTATTAGACAAGGTATATATAGGTACACCTCACATAGCAGGCTATAGTGCCGACGGAAAGGCGAACGCTTCGCGTATGTCGCTTGAGGCAGTAGCGCGTTGGATGGGTTTGGATGACAAACTTGATTTTCATGTATTTCCTCCTGCTGTTCCCGATACGTGTAAGCCTATGGGTAATGCTCAGGAAGACGCCTTGCGGTTGTATGACCCCCGTGAGGATAGTCAGCGCCTGAAGGCTCATCCCATGGATTTTGAGCGTTTGCGTGGTGACTATCCTTTACGTCGTGAAAGTTTTGTGTGATGAAAGTGCAGAACAGGCCGATAAATGGTAAAAAAGTTCAAAAACAAGCCCGATTTGCACAAAATAACCTTATTGTGTGCAAAATTTCGCATTTTTTATGCTAATTATTTGCACATAAACAATAAAAGTAGTTACTTTGCACCCGAAAAAAGAGAAAATAACGTTTTTATTATAATTTAAACACTGAAAATCATGTCAGAAATTGAAGCAAAAGTAAAAGAGATTATCGTTGAGAAGTTGGGTGTTGACGAGGCAGACGTAGTTGCTGAGGCATCTTTCACCAATGACTTGGGTGCTGATTCACTGGACACCGTACAGCTCATCATGGAGTTCGAGAACAAGTTCGGTATCACTATTCCCGATGATCAGGCTGAGAAGATCTCTACCGTTGGCGACGCTATCGCTTACATCCAGGAGCATCAGGAGGCATAAAAAAGAAATTTTGAAGGTTAGGATTCACCCTTACTGTGTCCAGTGGGGTAAATCCTAATTTTCGTTTTTGTATAATCGTTCAATTTTCTGTTTTTTATTATGGAACTGAAAAGAGTTGTCGTAACTGGTATGGGTGCCGTTACTCCCCTCGGTAACACCGCAGAGGAGACCTGGCAGAACATCGTGGCTGGTAAGAGCGGTGCTGCTCCCATCACCCTTTTCGACGCATCTGCTTTCAAGACCCAGTTCGCTTGCGAGGTCAAGGGCCTGGAGGTTGAGAAGTATATTGACAAGAAGGAGGCCCGCAAGATGGACCGCTACTGCCAGTTTGCACTTTGTGCAGCTACCCAGGCCGTAGAGGACGCCAACCTGGACCTGGAGAATGAGGACAAGAACCGCATCGG
>JAZLKL010000166.1:0-12570 GCA_045597585.1 Bacteroidaceae bacterium
ACCACGCCGGACAAGGCACCGAATGGCAGTACAGCCATGACATTGCCCTCAACTACACGCTTGAGGGGAAACGCTTCTTTCCCTGGCACATGGACATCATACACGAGGAGGGAAAATACATACTGTGCATGATGGTGAAAGGCTACAACCAGCAAGATGACTGGTGCTTGTTCTACAGCGAGTCGGTGGATAACCGTCAATGGACGGAGCCTGTCATCATGCTCAAACCCCGTTACGACCATTGGGATGCAAAACTCTATCGCAGCAGCCTGGTAAAGACACCCGAAGGCTACTCGCTTTACTACTCAGCCAAGGACGAGGGGCACTATGGCATGGGGCTGCTCAAAGCCAGCGAGCCTAATGGTTTCCTTTCACTTCATGATACAACTGCGAGTAGCGCTGAGCAGTAACCGAGATGTCATACTGCGCAGAGCGCAGAAGGCATCTTTTCGAGGTGTGCTGATATAATGCCTTGTTTGTGGCAAGCTCTCTGATGTGCTGAGCCAGTTGCTTGTCATCGCCAGCGTCAAAGAGCAATCCAGCCCCCTCTACCACTTGCTTCAATCCGGGAACATCGGTAGCTACCACAGGAAGCCCTACTGCCATCAGTTCCACGGCAGTCAAGCCGAAGCCTTCCCAATGCGACGACTGCACGCCAATGTCTGCCTTACACACCAAGGAAGGAATGTCTGCGCTACGACCTAAAAAAGAAACACGTCCTTCCAAGCCCATGTCGCTTACCAATTGCTGACAGACTGCCATTCTATCTCCATCGCCCACAAAACTTAGGTGGAACGTATCATCCAAATGCTTCATGGCTCGTATCACCGTATCTTGGTCCTTTGCCTCAACGAAACGTGACACCATGATAATGTGGCAGGCAGAATTGGCATCCGGTCTTATATTGTCATTGCCTTGCGACTCAGCCGACTTTTGCACACGTCTGAAGGACTCCGTATTGATACCGTTTTCAATCACCACGAAACGTTTGTCGGTGGGACGCGCCTGCACCCATTGCATCAAGGCATCCTGTGTTTGCTGGCTGATCGTGATAATACGCTTGTAACGGCGATACATCCATTTCTCAAGGGGACGGAGATACGCCTTTCCACGTCTGCGGTTTGACGTACTGTGTTCGGTAAACACCAAAGGAACCTTTGTGCCCCATGCTGCCAAGGCTCCCAGATAGAGTTCGGGGAACAGATGTACATGCACCAAGTCATATTGTCGGATGACCTTGCGCAGTTTCCATATAGAAAGTGGATTTTTTATGCTGGCCTTCTGACAGATGACACGGATGCCTGCCTCATGCACCTTCTGCGAAAACAGGTTGACGTCTTCCTGAAAGAGCAACAGATCCACCTCATGCTCCTGTCTGATTAAGGGAAGCAACTCAGACACTAGTCTCTGAGCACCCCCTATATCGAGGTCTTTTATGACATAAAGAATCTTCATACGTGAATAATCCAAGTTATTGTCCCTCATACACCTGTTCCAGGTATTTAATGGTATCTGCTATCGAATAACCAGCCTCAGCAATAATGCCAGAGGTGTCAGTACGGGTATAGCCGTCGAGCACACCAGAAATGGTGGAAGCCCATTCCGTCGCACTCTGTTGCAAAGACTGATAGGTGACATGGGGAGTAATGCAGATATCGCGACTGATGACATCGGAGATGACACAGGGCAAAGCCGCGCATTGAGCCTCTACCAGGACGAAAGGAAGTCCCTCGAAGGTGGAAGGCATCACAAAGAGATCCATAGCTTGCATCAGTTCGTTGACATCGCTACGTTCACCCAGAAACAGTACATCGTCTTGTATGCCAAGCGTCTGAGCCTTTGCCTTCATCTCTTCATGAAGCGGTCCATTACCTACCAGCATAAGCTTGGCAGCACCTTTACACTTCTGCAGGAAACTGGCAAAGACATCCAATATGAACGATTGGTTTTTCTCTATGCTGAAACGTCCCACGTGTCCCAGCACAGGTACCCCTTCGTCTATACCCAACGACTTGCGCACACGCTCTCTGACAACCGAATCAAAACGGTAGCGAGGTGTCTCCACGCCATTCTTGATTACCACGAAGGGAGAATGGGAGAAGAACCACCGTCCTGCCTCGGTAGAACAGGCAAAGTGATGGGTAGTGATACGCTTGACGTACCCGCGCTTCAGGCGATGGAGCACACGATTGTGCAAACCGCTCGACGAAGAACTATGGGCATGCACCACCAACACAGGTATGCCATAGCGATGGGCATAATAGATGGGGGCCATACTCGTGAGGCTATTGCTACAGAAGTGGATGGCATGATACTCATGGGCATGCGTCTTGAAGAAGGCCTTCAGCTCTTTGTGCCAGGCCCACATCGATTCACGCCGACAGGTCACCCGAAACACCCTACCCCCATTCGCTTCCACCTCACGGCTGTAGTCGGTCTCCTGCTTGGAGTAAAGCAGGAAATCAACGGCAAAGCGGCTCTTGTCCACTCCACGAAACACACTCATCATGAAGGCTTCCGTGCCAAAACGGTTGAGGTATTGCGATATAAAAAGGATTCTTTTCATTTATTCTTTTAGGGTTGAGGGGTAATAGGAGGTAAACTTTTCACAACACGGGCAGGGTTACCCACAGCCACCGAATTGCTGGGTATGTCTTTCACCACCACACTTCCGGCACCAATCTGCACATTGTCGCCAATGTGTACCGGTCCTATCAGCACCACATTGGCACCAAGGTCCACATTATTGCCAATATAGGGACGCCCCTTGACGGTGGAGCCAATGGTGGAGCATTGCAGGCAACTGCAGTTGTCACCTATCACCTCGGCATTCAGCACGGTGGCATAGGGGTGGGCAAAGGCGAAATTCTTGCCTATCTTAGTGGAATATGAGATAATGAAATCTTTCTTGCCGGGGCGATACCATCCCACCAACATGGCACATACAGCTCCCACACGATAGTAGAACCAGCTGCGAAAGCATGCATCATGGTGCAACAGGTATATCAAAGCCACGAAATGGCACATCGACACATTTATGCGTGCCTTCATGCGTGGCATATCTGTGTTGAGCATAGTACGACAACGCTTTATGTTGAGCGCATAGAGCAATATGTGAGGGATGTACAGCCACACAAACAGCATTGCACTACACAGGTGCACGAGGTCTCTCAGTTTCCTTGGATTCATAGTTTCATTCTTCAATTTTGTCACACTCCTCCTTTTTATTCTGCAAGTTCTGAAGGTAATTGGCAGTCAAGACGAAGAGCACATAGATGATAAACACATAGGCTAAAAAGGGTATTACCGTAGCAATGGAGTTGCGAGGCAACATCATGAAGCGTGTAAACACAGCATACACAAACACGGCACACAAAGGCGAGTATCTTGAACGGAACTCTATGCCATGGCATAGCATTCCAAAGCCTAAGGCGATGAGCGTGAATACCCACATACACCCTCCCGAGAAGAGGAACATATCACCCAGAAACGTCCACCCCAGTCCATTGCCCGCGGTAAAGAAATAGGAGTTCAGCGTATAAGCCAGATAGTTCTGAAAGGATACGTCATACGACTCCAAAGGCACGGAACTGAACAAAGAGCAGAAGAACGAGAAACCGGGTATGAACGACTGGAAGTAGGCAATGACAGGATACCCTGTCACCTCCATCGACTGGGAGAACACACTCAGCGATATACCCTGGTCATAAAGGAAGAGGGATGCCAGCTGTATGGGCGTCTGGTTTTCTATCATATCCACACCGGCATTACGAATGGAGTTCATCGAGATGACATACAGCAGAACCAGAGACACTATTGCCGCAGGAACCACTTTCTTCAAACTGATATGGAAATAACTCGTGATGAGCCAGATGGCAAAGAGCATAAAAGCACCAAACATGCCACGCTGTCCAATAAGGATATTGATCAACGCAGCAAGGGCAAACACACCCACGTAACGTATCTTCTGCCACTTAGTGCCCCATGTCAGGGCAAAGGCAAAGAAGGTAACGTAAATCATATCAAAGAAACTGGAGCCCGAGGAATATTCCTGTGTCTGTCCCGAGTACATAGCCAGGTAACCACCTGCCGAGGCTGCATTACGATAGGCCAGCAGACTGCGTATAAGGGTCATGGCAGCCAAAGGCCAGAAGGCATACTCCGTAAGCTGCACGTACACATCCTGTGCAGGGGCTTTCTCCATCGTACGTTCTGCCTTCTCCCTGTCGCGGGGATACAGGCAATAGCCCAGTGTACCGGCATAGATGAACAAAAGCACATAGTGAATGGTGTCAGACCATATCTCGTTCTTCAAAGGCGTGGCGTCGAAGAAGTTGCCTGCCCGAATATCCACCAACGGATTGAGAAGATATGACCAGAACCTTCCACCGATGAAGATGAACACGTAGGCACACCAGAACAGGAAGAAGGGCGACATGCGATTGACCGTCCATACGGCCAAAAGGCATACCAGCATATTGGCACACACAAACAGGCTACAATGCAACTGGTTGTAGATGATGTCCTCGCAGAAGAACATCGAGAGCAGGGCACAAACAAACAGTACCAGGCAACGCGAAAGGTCAATCACAGAATACTTCCACATAGCTTACTTCCTCCTTCTTATCAGTCTCATCAGCATATTCCTCTCTTCTGCATCAAGGAACAGCAGGAAAAAGTGTAAAAGCAACAACACCATGAAGGCGCATACCGAAGCCATCTTCTGCCAAAAGCCCAACTCCACCACGAAAGTCGTCACATAGTAGAATGCCAACAGCATAGCCACCTGTATGACACATGGCAGCACCACCTTGCCCACATATCTCCAGATGGGGAAGTTCATCTGCTTCTTGCTCAGCAGCACGATGGCCACCATGTCGATGACGTCAAAGACCAACAGGCACACAAAGGCATAGCTGCAATGGAGTCCCTGCGAGAGCAGCACATAAGCCACACCCAATGGCAGCAGATACACCACGCTCTCGGCTATCTGGTACCACTTCATGAGAGCATGACTCTTAAACATCATGTCGATGGGCGAATGCAATGACCTGACTAAGGCATCAAACAGAATCAAATCCACAAAGATAATCGTGTAGTCGGGATAGTCGCCCAGCCACAGCGACAACACCTCCGGGCAGAAGGTGACCAGCACCAGCGTGAATATCATCTGCATCTCAAAAAGGAACTTGCTCGAACCGAATACCAGGCGATAGAGCTTGGCTATGTTTCCCTCTGCAAAGAACTTGGTGCATTGGGGGTAGATTACCAGACTGACATTGTTGACCAACTGAATGGTGACGGCATACACCTGATAGGCTATGCCACGGGCCGCATTGGCAACCGAGCCGGCAAAGACGTTGAGCACCATATTCATGCCATTCTGTGACAGCGCATACGACGAACTGCCCAGAAAGTTCCATCCCGAGAACGTAAGCATCTTCTTGAACAAGCCCGTGTCCCAGATAAACTTGAAATGGCACTCCTTGAAGTGGGTCTTGGCATAGATAATATTGAGCGAGCGGATGAACAAAGCCTCACAAAACAGCAGCATGGCATAAAAGATGAGCTGGTCAAAAGTGGCAAACTGAATCATGTAAGCCACACAAAGCTTCAGGGCTGCGTCCAATATGGAGACGAAGGCATAAAAGCCCATCTTCTCGTGTGCTACAATGGCTGCCTCATAAGGGATGGAGATAAGTACCACGATGGTGGTCAGCACGGAGAATTGCAACACCCACAGGCAAGCCGATATGCGAGAGGCGTCCACATTGATCTGGTTGTTGATAAAATAGCCACCAATACCCTCCAAGGCCGACACCAAAAGGATGGCCAGGCAGAGATTGACGATCACACTCACGCAGAACACCTTCTTCTGACTGGCAGCCGTTCCGTTGACCATCTCATAGTTGAGGTATCGCTGTGAGGAGGACATAAACATGGAGCGTATAGAATCAAACGCCGCTACCATGCTACCCACCACATTATAGGTGCCGTAGTCGTCCACACCCAATGCTCTCAGCAACACACGCGACATGTACACATTCAGCGCCATGACGAAAATCATGCGGATGTACATCATCACCGAGTTGGTTGCCAAACGCTTGGATACAGAAGATTGAACACTCATTTATGAATAATGATTATGTGGGATATCGGTTTTTGGAAATCTCAAGGACGTTCTCCGGATTAGAATCAGCATGAGGATGAAAGCCTTGACACAACAAATCTCACAACCATAGCACTATAGCCTCAACGGAACTACATAAACTTTCCGAGCTTCTTGAACGAGGAAGCCAATATCTTGAGACTGGTGCCCAATGTAGCCAGCACCAGCATGAAGGCCACGAAGATCATACGCTTCGGTCCTGCAGCACGGTTGGGCACGGTGGCACTCTTCAAAGTCGTAAAGGCAGGGGTCGATTCCTGAATCTTGGCCAAGGCGGCATCCCTACGGGTTACCATAGCCTTGTACAGTTCGTACTTCTGCTGCATGTCATCCTCCATCGTCATCTGCACGGTGTTCAGACTGGTAAGTGTAATCTCACGATGCGAATCGCAGAACCTACCATACTCGATGCGCGACGAGTCAAAGCTCTCGTAGGCCTCTTCTGCCAGTTTGCAATAATATTCGTAGTCGGCTCTCGACTTCTTGGTGCGATACTCCACAATGAAGTTCTGCAAGCGCATCTTTACGCTGTCTGCCATCAAGGCACTCACCAAGGGGTCCTGGGTCTCTATGCTCAGCGTAATGATGTCGGAGGTCTTGTCATAGTCGCACTTGATGCTTTTCATAGCCTTCTCCACTATCTTGCGAGTCTTCTCGTTCATCATGAAGGGGTCGATGTCGGCACTACTTGCGGCACGCTGGTCGGCTGCAGAGGGAGTTCCGCGGAACAAGCCCTTCACCCAGTCAATGGGTTTCATATAAGGATTGATCTTCTGATGCGCAGCCAGATAGGTGTAGAAATCCATCTCCTCGGGATTGTCCTTCATCCTGACCTTGATGCTCAGCAGACTAACCACGAAGTCGGTTGACTCAAACAGTTCGGGATAGAGTTGCGGATAGATGGCGTCTGCCGAACTGCCTCCCCCCATGTTGAGTCCCATGCTCGAAGCCAGGGAAGACAGTCCCCCCACATCACCTTCTGCCGATTCTGGTGCCAGCGACACCTCGCACAAGTAATAACGAGGTTGCGGAACTATCCAGGCACAGGATAGGACAAACGTGATGGCCCACACTATCAAGAACAGCTTCTTCTTGGCGTAGAGGGTCTTTACAATCTCACCCATATCGTATAGCTTTGCTTTCTTCTCTTCCATAGCTCTTTATATCTGCAAACAGCTTTCCACTTACTTCAACAGCGTTATCAACGCCACCACTACGCTGGCCAACGAGGCACCACCACTGGCAATGGCCATAATCTCGCTGGTGGTCATACCCGACTTCTCGGGTTTCGTGGGTACCACAATCTCACAACCGGGCTGAATCGACTTGCTTCGATGTTTCTTGATCTTCTCCACTCCACCATTGGCATACACCGCATACACGGTCTTCTTGCGAGCCTTGTTGGCATAGCCACCAGCATGATTGATGTAGTAAGAGAGCTTCTTGCCCTTGACGTAGTTCATTGAGATGGGGTACGACACCTCACCACTTATCTTCACGGTGTTAGAGTACTGGGGGATGGTGATGATGTCTCCCTCACGCAGCACGATGTCCTGCAAACTGCCGGGTTTCTCCATAGCCGCCTCGAGGTCGAGGGCCACGGGATAGGAGTCGTCCATGCTCATCTTCATATTGAGCAGGGTGTCCATCTGCTCAAAACTTGCCATCACATCCTTCTTGAGGCTCTCCTCGTACATCTGAATCTGAGCCTGCTCAAGCGATTTGTCGCGTTGCAGTTTCTCATCCTCTGTCATCTTGCGCACCAGTCGGGCTCCAGGCACATAGGCCAGTTGGGTGAAACCACCAGCCGCCTTGACAAGGTCGGAGAGGCGGTAGTCCTTGGAGGTCATACTGTACTGACCCGCGAAGTTCACCTGTCCACGAATGGTGACATTCTGCTGAGCCTCATAGGCAGGACTCTTGCGCACATACACCTCATCAAAGGGCATAAGGTAGAAGGTGGTGTCCTGAACCAGTCCGTACGTCTCATCAAGGCTAAACGAGAAGCTCTCGGCCGAACGTCGGTTGTCGGTCACAGCCTTGGCATCGCGCAAGCGACGGAAGATGTCAATACGAGCCAACGAACCAGCTTCGGTAAGACCGCCCGACTGCAGGATAATATCCCGGATCGTGGTATTGTCAGCATACGGATACACACCAGGATACAGCACCTCACCTTCGATGGTGAGCTTACGCTCGCCCAGCATCTCTGTCTTGCTGGGTATGAAAATCATATCGTTGTTCTTCAAGGGTATGTCCGCAGCAGTTCCGTTCAGGATGCCCTTCACGTCCACGCTCAAGGCCTCCAGGGTGAGGTCGTCCTTCTGGCGGTGCATCACGGCACGTTCCTGATAGGCATCCTCTGACAGACCGTCGCAAGCCAGAAGCAGTTCGCGAACCGTCTGGATGCTGCCACCCAACTGATACATACCGCTATGCTTCACGGCACCACGCACCTCCACCATGTTGCTGAAGCGGGCACGCACGCTATCCACCTGCACCTCGTCGAGGTCCTTGAGGTTGAACGATGCCATCTCGAACTCGCCAATGGTGAAGACGCTGTATTCTGCACCCGACTTACGGGTCAGACGCACCTTGTCGGTGTACGCGTCGCCGGTAAAGCCACCGCTGTACATCATCAGCTGCTTCACGCTCTCAGTGCTCTTCATCTCATACCACATGGGGCGCTTTACCTTACCCATCACGTTGACAAGGCAGTCATAGGGACCCACTACGATGATATCGTTGTCCTGCAACTGCACGTCGCCCGCCGAGTTGCCGTTGATGATATAGTCATACACATCGACATTACTTATCAGGCGACCTCTGCGATACACCTTGATGTTACGCAGGGTACCATTGTCGTTGATACCTCCTGCAGCATAGAGGGCATTGAAGGCACTCGAAAGACTGCTCAGGCTGTAGGTACCGGGCAAATTCACCTCACCAGCCACCTGCACCTGGATGGTGCGGATGTCGCCTACCGAGAGGTTGAACTGGCAACCGCTGAACGACTGTCCCAGACGGCTCTTCAGGGCCGACCTTGCCTGACTCACGCTCATGCCGCCCAGGCGAATCAGACCTACACCCTCGATGGTGATGTTGCCATCAGGCGAGATGGTCTCCGTAAATGTCTGCTGACTGGCACCCCATACGTCTATCACCACCTGGTCGCCAGGGCCGAGGATGTAGTTCTTGGGGGTTGCCATGTTGGTACTGGGCTGGAAGGTGAGATTCTGCTTGTTGAAGATGTCACGTCCAAACACCTTGCGTGAGTTGTCCTTTTCATCCATCAACATCATCAGCGAGTCATCAGGCTCCTCATAGAATGCACTCTGGTTGATACCCATGGGGGTGTTTCTCATCTGCTCATCCGGGTCAACAGGCTGCCCATACTGGTCATACTGCGTGCGCTTTGTCGAGGGTTTGGTGTTGCCTATCAGACTTCCACCATTCTGCTGCGTCTCCTTCATCGACTGAGCCTTGCGGCGCACTCTCTGCAACTGTGTGGTGGTCACACCCCTTTTTATCAACTCAGTCACGATTTCCTGCTGACTGGTTCCCTTGTCGTTTTCCTTCTGGATGTACTTGATGATCTGGTCGTCGGTCATCGACTGAGCAAAAACACCAATGGCGCCCATCAGGATGAGCGCCAGAACAAGCGATATTTTCTTTATCATATTAGAACTTTTTGCCATTAACTAATAGTTTAACAGTAGTGAATACAATCTTGGCATCATACCACAACGAACGGCGGTGCAGATAGTCGAGGTCCATCTGTAAGCGGATGAGCATCTTCTCCATCGTGTCGGTATAGCCATTATAGATGGTGGCCATGGAGGTAATGCCCGGACGAATCTGGTAAAGCAGTTCGTAGTCGGGGTTCTCCTTCATAATCTGGTCAATGAAGAACTTTCGTTCGGGACGTGGCCCCACAAACGACATGTCGCCCACAAGCACGTTCCACAGCTGAGGCAGTTCGTCGAGGTGATGCTCGCGCAGGAACTTACCCACAGGGGTCAGGCGCTTGTCGCCCACCTTTGCCAGCTGGGGAGTGTCATTCTTCTCGCTGTTCACGTGCATGGTGCGGAACTTCAGGATATTGAAAGGCTTGCCACCCTTGCCGATGCGCTCCTGACGGAAAAGCACCGGCCCGTCATGCTGACGACGCAGTTTGATGTAAACATAGAGAAAGACAGGAGAAAGAAATAGTAGGCCCAGAAACGACACAAATATATCGAGACCTCTCTTCAGAGCTTTCCCGAATACGTTCATGCCATCTTTAATATCTGTATCTTCTGTGTTAATTGCCAAAGTCTGTATCATGAGTTTTCACGTTTTAGAAACATGGGCCCGCCTTCACCGTTTGTCAAGCGAACCCTACGTCTATAAAACGAAAGTTGTTTAATTTTATTGCAAAGATACTGATTTTTTTTCGTTTTATCGCCATTCTTGCTGCTTTCCTTTATTAAATACAGTAAAAAATAACTGCTGAGCGTAGTTTTTCCGAAAAAAGTTGTAACTTTGCACCATAAAACAAAATGCACATCCGGGGCTGACATGGATTTGACAGCGGGATGAAGCGTTGTGTAAGCACGCAGAGAGTCGGTGATTGCTCTCTATAATCCATAGTTACCAAAGATTTATCTGGCGAAAACAACTACGCTCTCGCTGCCTAATCGAAGTACAGTAGATTACTGGCTTAATCTCGGCACCAGGTGCTGAGACGAGATGTCACTCTGAGGCTCACCGCCCCGAAGCTCTCAGGTTTAGTGGCACAGCAAATCGGGGATAGTCATCAGGACGCCTCTATCTGGTGATGAAGCTTTAGAGGCTAAGGTTGCGATTGGTGGTCCAGGTCTTGTCGCTTCCCTACAATCGAAGGCTGGAATAAGCGTGTAGAAAGCACAGGGTTTCCCTGTTTGGACGAGGGTTCAATCCCCTCCAGCTCCACTCTCGGAGGATTGGGTTCTACTTTTGACACGAGAACTACTAGATTTTCTAGAAATACTAGAATCTCTAGATAATACTAGAACTTCTAGATAACTAGAACCTCTAGGCGCTCTAGTCAAAAGTCCCCTCCCGTTTCACTTCGAATACATTAGGCACCGTCCGGTGCCTAATGCGTTAAAAAAACTTTAAACATGAAATACATCAAACTCACACTTGCAGCACTTTCAGCCACCGCCATGATGGCTTGCGGAGAGAACAAGAAAGCCGAGAACCAAGACCCCACGGCAAAGGACTCGACAAACGTAAATGCCAGCACACCTCAGGAGAGCGCTAAAGCAGAAGCTGAGCCTGCGGTAGAGGTACCATTCCAGACACCCGACCTTACCCTGTTCGAACTGGTGGGCCATGTCAAGACCTGCAAATATGGTTCCGTCACCCTGAAGTTCGACAACGATGGCAAGTTGACCTCATACGTCATGGGCGGAATCAATCAGATCAAGAAGATTGAACGCGACAAGGAGAACCGCATCACCCATTTCATATCCGCCGAAGACGAGGAGACTGGCAGTCAGAACGAGGGTCTGGTGGAATGGACTGCCAACGGAAGCATAGAGCAATACGTAGAGATCAACATGGAAGGTGGCATCGTGTATGAGTACACCTATACCGAACCTGATGCGCAGAACCCCGTGGCTCGCGTGGCCATCAGCACCCAAAAGGGCGAAGGCTACAACTGGAGCGGTACCACGACATACACCTACGACAGCTTTGACGAAGTGGGCAACTGGACTCAGCGCAAGGAGAAGGCTGACCTCTACTGTGACTACGACGGACACACCGAGGAGAAGAACACCCACACCAAGAAACGCGTCATCACGTATTATTAGCCCACAATAACGCCGTGCTCCCGATGTTCACCCGACTTTCCCCCACAATTCTCCACAAATTTGTGTAGATTCTCGGGAGAACATCGGGAGAACATCGGGATAACACCGGGATAGTATCGGGATAATACCGGGATAGTATCGGGATAGTATCGGGATAATATCGGGATAGTATCGGGAAGACATCGGGAGGCGTAGGCTAAATGTAGGCGAACGGTAGGACAGTAGATAGACAATGGTAAAAACAGGGTTTTACACTGGCGAATATAGGTAAAGTATATTTTTTAGGGAAAGTTTTTAAAAAAAACACACTCATACATATTGTTCACTTTCTGCTACTTACGAAGCAAATGGAAGTTTTGGAGCTTTTTAATCCATAAACTTTTTTAGATGCGTGTGGTACACTCATAGTCAAAAATACGGAACCTAGTAGTTTGTAAAGTCTAAAAAGTTACTATGGGATATAGATGCTTTAGCTTAATCCTGGCATCATCTGCAGTAAATTGCCAGTTCACTCCCTTCTGCTTTGCATTCCTATCTGTATGCCACTTCTCCAGTTCGTCA
>JAZLKL010000167.1:0-4504 GCA_045597585.1 Bacteroidaceae bacterium
AGTTAAATGTTAAATTATACTATATAAATGAACAAGAATAGAACTAACAAATTGCGTCAAACTAACGAGAGAATCGCAACCTCTCATAGTCATATTTCTATGGTGTAAACTTTAGGAAGTTATTTTTTAACGATTACTAAAAAATGAAAAAGTTTTTTGTAATGGCATTAGCAGCAGCAAGCTGCACATTCATGAGTTGTGGTAAGAAGCAGGCTCCCGCCGATGACAACGACAGCACACAGGTAGCTGCTGTTGAGGCTGAGGCAGAATCTGCAGGTGCAAGCGATCTGACTGAGGAGGAGACAATGGAGCGTAACTGGGCAGACGAGCCTGAGCAGTTCGATGCTCTTCGCAAGTTTGTAGGTGTAGCTATCGCTAAGGACAATTATATGTTGGCTGATCAGTCAGCAGACAAGGCAGCTCCTATCGCCGACCTGGGTGCTTGTGACAAGACTATGCCCGAGTCATTCGAGGGTGTTACCGAGGAGGGCATCAAGGTTTCTGTCAGCAAGGAGGGCGATACCACCACCTTCAAGTTCGCAAGCCGTTCAAATGCTTCTAACTCAAGCCTCATGAACGAGGATGGTCTTATCGTTTGGGACGATGTAATGGATTCCAACAAGATTTTCTTGTATGCTCGTGTTTACAACGCAGGCAAGACCATTGCAGGTTACGTTATGGGCAAGAAGTTTGTTTGTAACGCAAAATAACGATACTATCGCACACACGGGGGGGCTAAGCATTAGCTCCTCTCTATGCGTAAAACCTTCTTAAGCCACGTCAGCCACACGTTGACGTGGCTTATTGTTTAAAAAAGCATCTTGGGGGTATATAAAAAAAAAGAGGTTGTCATCCCGACAACCAATCTTTTTACTAACCTTAAATCTAATACCATGAAAAACTGATGCAAAGGTACTGCCTTTTTTCACAATAGCAATAGATTTGCCCCGAAAATGCCACAAAAGTGCAAAATACTTGATAAATATCAATTGTGAGGTGGCAATACGGGCTCGTTACTCTTCGTGGAAGAGTATTTTTGCAATATTTACAGGAATGGCGTCAGATAGACAGGCACATACACAATTTGTTCCTCTTTTGCCATATCTTTAGTGTAGATGAGGTATCGGTTGAGAAGGCGATTTGAATATTTGTCGCAGAAATCATCAAGCGAAGCATGCCTCTTGTAGCCAGACGATTTTACCTCAATGGGGCATATCTTATGTCCTCGACTGAGTATAAAGTCAATCTCGTATGTGTGTTTGTCGTCAATGCTGCCATCCTCCTTCTTCTTATACCACGTGTGATAGAAGAGCTTGTTGCCGGATGCCGTAAGCATCTGGGCAATGATGTTTTCATAGATATAGCCAAGGTTTGCATCCAGTTTGTCGCTGAGTAATTTCTCGTAAATCACGTTTTCTGTGTAATCTTTATCCCAGAAAGCCATTGTAACCATCAAACCGGTATCTCCAACAAACATCTTGAACTTATCTAAGTTTGTCGTGATAGACATTCCCACGTTCGGGTCATTGACATGGTAGGCTATGTTTACGCACTTACTGTCTTCAAGTGCCTTGAGCAATTCAGTTCGTTTTTCTTCGTCAACGTTGCCAATGTAGGATGTAGGGGTGTATCGGTTCTTGTTGCTTGACAAAGCCGATGGTATGGACAAGAACATCTGGGTTGCTTTGCCCGATGGGTCAATCTTCAGGAAATCGTCTGCATAGAGCTGAATGATCTTTCTTTTTGCCGCATCTACCTTCCCAAAGTTGTTGGTGTCGAGATAAGCATTTACTGCCTGTGGCATACCGCCTACGAGCATGTAGAGCCGCAGATTTCTTTGTGCTTCACGATGAGCCGACTGTAGTGGAGTGCGTTTCTCCCAAAACGTTCTCAGCATCGGTATGGTTACCTCGTCGCCCAATGCCCAACGGAACTCTTCATAATCCATTGGGCACATCTGTAGTTTATCTTCTTCGCTTGGGATAGTTATGCTTTCTGTGTTCTTCTTGATGCTGATGAGCGAACCCGTTTCGATGTAGTCGTAGCGACCATCTTCTACGAGGTACTTTATCGCCTGACGTGCGCCCGGGCATTTCTGCACCTCGTCGAATATAATGACTGAGTTACGCGCCTCCAGCTTCTTCTTGTAGATGGTTTGCAGTCGAAGGAAGATGAAGTCAAGATCCATGAGGTCGTCAAACAGACCTTTTACCTCATTGCTGGCTTTATTGAAGTCAATGAGTATGTATGACTTGTATTCGCGACGAGCAAAATCCTCCACTATGGTTGATTTGCCCACGCGTCGAGCACCCTCTATGAGTAATGCACTTTTGCCATTATTCTCGTTCTTCCAACAGAGAATCTGGTCGTAGATTTTACGCTTAAATACTCTTCCGGTCATTGTAGTCGTTTTTCTTGAGTGCAAAATTACAGAAAAACAATGAATTAAGCAAATTATTCAAGCAAAAAACCTCCTTTCCCCGAAATCTTTCTACCAAAATTCCTCCTTTCCCCGAAATCTTTTTGCCCGAAATACCTCCTTTCCCCGAAATCTTTCAACTCATTTCACGCTTTCAAGCCAAAATAAAGAAAACTCTGCGTCTCCGCGTCTCAGTGTTTAAAATAAAAAATCCAGGTTAAAATCTAAGTTATACAAAATCTGTTTAACTGTTATCTGTTATTTCTGTTATCAAAGAAAAGCCTCAACGGAACCGGGTGGAACTGTTGAGACTTGATGCTAAAACTCGGTATTTTTGCATATCCCACGTTGAAACCAAGTGCGGTGAGGATGGCGGTGAGGGTGGTGAGAGCGATGTTGATGATCACGCTCCACTTGTTCTTCGATTCGTTATTCATTGTTCGTTGTTCTTTTTAATTTTCTTGTTAATATAAATATCGATGCCAAAGATAGAGCCGCAGTAGATAAGAATCTGGGCGAAGATGTAGAGCACAGAGTCGTGTATCTCGCCCGGAGGCGGTATAATCAGGGCCACAAAGGCAAGGATGATGCCACAGACGAGAAGGACGATAGCCGTCCACTCTTTCAGGTTGGGATTGAAGTTTGATGTCATAATTCGAAAGGTTTTTCTAACGTGTACAGCCCTCCTAAGCCCCGAGGGGGAATAATATAGATGCCTACGGCGCAGCCAATTCTTCTCTCTTCTCTCTTAATTCTTCATTAAGATGTATTCACCCATCTTACTCCCTACATTTTGACCGTAGTCAAAAGTCGGGGGTTGGGGGGCCTGTCCTCGGGCTTGGGGAGGAGTCCTTGGTTGGCTCTTAGTCGTGCTCATCGGCCGAGCCGCCACCACCGCCAGTAGTGCCACCACCACCGCCGCCACCAGGGTTTTCGTTTTCGGGATCCTCGATGTCGCCCTTGTCTCCAGAGTTGACGCTCTTGATGACGTTGCCATGCTTGTCGTAGCAAGTGATGTTGATGGCAGTTGACTTGAGTTCCTGCTTGATTTCCACGTTGGGAGTGAAGATCACACGACGAGAGGTGATGATGCTTGATGCCACCTTGTCCACGCTTTCAACCGACTTGGCGCGAACACCGAAGCGCATGGTGCCGAGGCCGGGGATTGCCACCGAGTGACCTTCCGTTGCCCACGCCTTGATGACTTCGCCAGCTGCATCCCAGCAAGCCTGCATGATGCCCTTGCTGACACCCGAGCGGAGGGCTGCCTCCTGAATCACCTTGCTCTCAGAGAGCTTGCTGTAGAGGTCCGTATTCAGAACGAAGCGGTACTGACCTGCGTAGTCACCTATACGCTGAAGAGTTTCCTTTGCTTTGAGTTTGATTGCCATTGCATTTTTGTTTTTTGGTCGGGGGATGGCTTAGTGAATCATAGAGCCATCGCACCCGTCTTCCGATTGATATTTTTCGAGGTTCATTTTCATCTCTCTGCCGAGAGCGAAATTTTTCTCTGCCGAGAAAAGTGAATTTTCACTCGTTTCAAATTCACAATGCAAAGGTACGACTTTTACCTCAGAAAGGAAAGGTTTGTCACGCCACGCGAACCGTCGTGTCACGGATGTTGAATGTTGTGGCACAAAACCGTTATCCGTTACCCGTTCCTCACCATAAAAAGACAAACACATGTTCTTAGATTCTAATATCTATATTCAACTTTCGCATGTATAAGGAGTTAAAGAATTCAAAGGAGTTACTTTTGACGACGGTCAAAAGTCGACGTCAGATATGCAGGGGGTGCATCACATTTCTTCAAGAAGCAAGACTATCGTCTTTAACTCCTTGATATTCTTTAACTCCTTTAACTCCTCACACATGCGAAACTTTAGTAAAATAATGTGATGCAGGTTCAGCTTTCTTTCAGAGGTAAACCGATTATCTGTATATCCGTTTCTGTGCAGTGTAGATTGTAACTTAAAAGTGTACCACCCCTAATAATTGAAAAGTGTACCACTAACCATAGAGAAATGATAATCGTTAGGCTTTAGTCCTCCTGTCCCTTGGAGTGGAGGCGTAGCCGTAACGGAA
>JAZLKL010000168.1:0-28585 GCA_045597585.1 Bacteroidaceae bacterium
ACAACCCCATAACCCTCACACCCCCACACCCTCACAACCTTAAAACCATAAAACCATAAAACCTCACACCCCCATTCCGATTGCTCATTTGCAATTTACTAATGCCCATTTTGACTTTTTTTGTGCTATTTTCAAAAAAAAGTGTTAAAACATATAGGAAATTTAAAAAAATACACTAAATTTGTACGATTTTAGTTTGCTCACACGCGTATATACGTGTGCGTATGCAAAAGCGAGACAGAAAAACTAATAAATTAAATCAAATAAAACTAATTAACTAACATGAAACACAGTAATCTGAAGCTGAAGTTTACCCGCTTGGCTGGTTCTGTAGGCGCTGTTTTCCTGCTTAGTGCATCCATGTCAAGCTGTCAGGATGACTTGCTTACTGGTATGCCCTCATGGCTGGGAGAGAGTATCTATGCAGAACTGGAGAGCCGCGGTAACTTTACAGAGACGTTGAAGCTTATCGACGCTCAGAGTGAAGACTACGCTTCCGTTTTGAAGAAGACGGGTAGTAGGACATTGTTTGCTGCCGATGATGCCGCTTGGGCTGAGTTCTACAAGAACAATCCCTGGGGTGTCAAGAGCATTGAGGACATGACTGAGGCGCAAAAGCGTTTACTCTTCAAGGGTAACATGATCAAGAGTGCCTATCTGGTAGAGTTGCTGGGTAACCTGCCTGCCACCAATGCAGAGTCGGAGCCCGAGGAAGGTGCTTGTATGCGACGCGCAAGTTCCGTCGATCTGATGGACTCAGTGCCCGTAATCCTGAAGAAGGACTATCCCGAGGTGAATCCCGTCCGCGTGGATGCTAATACCGGTGAGCAGATCGACTACTGGAGCCGCATCCGTGAGCGCGACACCACCGTCATCTTCATGGACGACGAGGTGCCCAGCATGATTCACTTCATGCCCAAGTTCATGCTCTTCAATGGTATCACCTCTCACGATGTGGAGTTCCTTACCAATGGCGAGATCAAGTCGAACGAGGGTGCCTTTGTCAATGGCAAGGTGATCACCGAGAAGGATATTACCTGCCAGAATGGTTATATCCACGTGGTTGAGGGTGTGCCCGTACCCCTTGACAACATGGCCAACGTGCTTAACGCTAATCCTAAGTTCGGCATTTACAAGCGTCTGCTCGACCGTTTCAGCTATCCTCAGTATAGCCAGGCTCTGAGCGACGAGTACGAGCGTCTCTACGGCAAGAAGGACAGTGTCTTCGTCCGTCGTTACTTCAACGACCATAACAGCCACGCGTTCAAGCAGCGCGACCTCAACGATGGCGGTACCACCATCACCACCCTGCTTCCCTATGATCCAGGATGGAACCGCTTCCAGTTGGCTACTGCCACCGGCAACAATGCCTTCCAGTTGGATGGTGCTGTCATGGTGGTTCCTACCGACGAGGCTCTGAAGTACTACCTGGAGCATGACGGTGCCGACCTGAACGAGCGTTTCAAGGACGCAGGTCCTGGTGAGACCGCATGGGATAACGCTCCCGATGAGGTGGTTTTGCCCTTGCTGACCAACACCATGCTCAAGAACTCAACCTTGAAGACCGCTATTCCCTCGGTATTCAGCAGCATCAACAATACTGCTTCTGAGTCGATGGGTGTCAAGGAGGAGGATATCGACCGCGTACACTGGGCTTGCAACGGTATCATCTACGAGACCAACAAGGTGTATGTGGCTCCCGAGTACGTCAGCGTATTCTATCCCTGTGTCATCCGTGCCAACGATGACCTCCGTATCTCTTACACCGTGGTCAACAACGATAGCAAGATTGCCGGTGGTGAAGGTTTCTACGCGTACCTTAATAATATGGGTAGCAAGTACAGCTACATCATTCCCTCCGACAAGGCTTTGCAGCGCTACTTCGACCCCGTGTCATACAAGCGTATGTCAAACAACGGTGAGAGCACTGCCGTATCATACGAGTTCTACATCAACGAGAAGGGTCAGATTGCCGCTCGTCCCTACTTGGTTGACTGGACCAACCTCGATGGCAAGGGTCATGGTCTCGTGTCAGAGACAGTGGCCAACAATGTGACCATCACCAACTCAACCGAGTCAACCGGTGATGCCTTCAAGGCCTTCAAGGACATTATCAACAGTTCTTTGTGCGTTGGTTTGTTCAAGCCCGGACAGAAGTTCTACAACTCTAAGAGTGGTAACCCCGTCATCGTAAGATGGGAGGGCGACAAGGTAACGGGTGTGGCAGGCTCATTCCAGTATGAGCGTGGCTACTTCGTTCCTGTAGTTGAGGAGTTTGACAAGAGCGACGTGGGTAACGGTAGAAGCTACATCGTGGACGAGGAGCCTTTGATGAGCACCTTCACCAGTCCCTTCGCTGCATTGACCAGCGAGGAGAACGAGGATAAGTTCGGTTCATTCGCTCGTCTGCTTGAAGGTATAGATGCTATCGGTACCGACGATGGTGGTAACCATACCACAGTGGACAAGGCCATCAAGTTGCTGAACAACTACCACTATACCATCTACGCTCCCAAGAACGAGACTGTGGATGTGTTGACCGAGGCTCACAAGCTTCCCTCATGGGATGACCTGGATGTAATTGAGACTTGTATTCAGGATCATGAGATGACCGAAGAGGATGAGGCTTACCTCAAGCAGCAGAAGCAGGCTATGAAGGATATCATCACCAACTTTGTGCTCTATCACATTCAGGACAACGCCCTTTATATCGAGGGTGAAGACCACAACAACGATGTGTATGAGAGCCAGTGCATGGATACCACTACCAACCGATTCGTGAAGCTCTATGTGAACTATCAGTTGGGTGGCAGCATGACCATCCTCGACAACGCAGGAAACAAGCGTACCGTTGATGCAGAGACCAACAACATTCTTACCCGTCAGTACTTCTTCAACGGAGCAAGCTTGACTGGTAACTCATGTTCACAGATCAATTCTTCTTCATACGTAGTTATCCATCAGATTGATGCACCTCTCTTCCCCAATGCCAACAGCCTCTATGATCCCGCTGAGTATGACAAGGTCATGGCTATGGTGGAGAAGTATGCAGCAGAAGGTGGTGAAGCTCCTAACCCTGTAAAACGCCGTAAGAGATGAAAACAATTAAATATACCTTATTAATATGTATCTTGTTCATCTCACAGATGGCAAGTGCACAGATTACACGCGTCAGCGGTACTATCTCTGATAATATTGACGTACTGCCCGGTGTAAGCATTCAGGAGATTGATGCTACCAACCGTATCGTCAATGCTACTGTGACTGATATGAATGGTAAGTTTGCCATGCCTATCAAGAGTACAAAGAATAAGTTGAAGATTAGTTATATCGGTTATGCCACCCAGGTGCTTACCATCAGCAAGGCTGTGGTGAACGTGAAGCTGGCTGAGCAGGCCAAGGAGATGAAGACCTTGGACGTAACCGCTAAGAAGATGCTGAAGACCAGTGGTTTGGCCATCCCCGAGCGTGAGGTCAGCTTCGTGGCTCAGGGCTTGGATGCCAAGGAGTTCGAGGGTCTGGGTATCAACTCAGTCGATGAGGCTCTGCAGGGTCGTATCGCTGGTTTGGACATCGTAGCCAACAGTGGTGACCTGGGTGCAGGTACCCAGATGCGTCTGCGTGGTGCTTCTTCAATCTCAACTTTGACCAGTAACGAACCTCTGATTGTTGTCAACGGCCAGATTGCCACCGACATCGACCAGACTGACTTCGACCTTCAGACTGCCAACGAGGAGCGCTTCGCTGAGTTGCTGAAGGTGAACACCGAGGATATTCTCGACATCAAGGTGCTCAAGGATGCTTCGGCTACTGCTATCTGGGGTAACCGTGGTGCCAATGGTGTCATCGAGATTACCACCAAGCGTGGTAAGGTGGGTCCCGCACATATTTCTTATAGCGGTAAGCTGACCTTCACTCACCAGCCCGAGGCTATCAAGCTTCTGAATGGTGACCAGTACACCATGATGTTGAAGGAGGCTTACTTCAACCCCCGTCTGAGCGACACCGATGGTGACATTCCTGAGTTGAACTACGACTACAACAACTTCTCTGAGGCCTATATGTATGATAACAATACCGATTGGCTCAGTCTGGTTAAGCAGAACGGTTTGCGTCAGAACCACTACATTAGTTTGGTGGGTGGTGACAAGAAGACCCAGTTCCGTGTCAGCGGTGGTTACGACCATGAGACCGGTACCGTTATCAAGCAGGTTTTGAACCGTTTGAGTACTCGTATGGCCCTCGACTACTTCGTGAGCGACCGTATCAAGATTATCTCAAACTTCTCTTTGACCTATACTGACAATGCTCGTAACTACGATGGTTTGATTGGTCACGCATACAACAAGATGCCTAACCTCTCTCCCTACTATGAGTACGAGAATGGCGTTCCTAGCGATGACTACTACTTCATGTTGCAGTCGGCAGGTGGTTCTGGCAACCGTTTCCAGGGTAACCAGCGCGACATCCCCAACATCGTGGCAAGTGCAAACCTGGCTACCTCAAGCCAGCGCAACTACACCTTGGCTCCCGAGTTGGAGTTGGAGTACAAGCTCCTGGGCTTGGATCCCGACCACCATCAGTTGCGTTACAATGGTAATGTATATCTGAACATCAACAACGACTACAACGACAAGGACTATCCCCGTGAGTTGAGTACTGTGAACTTCCTGGATACTCATACCGCAAGTTCTTCAAGTTCAAAGAGTTTCTCATTTACCACACGTCACACGCTGACTTTCACTCCTCACTTCAACAACCGTGACCACTATGTGACCATGATGGCTCGTGGTGAGTTGAGAACCGGTACAAGCAACAGCCAGAACACCGATGCCAAGCGTTTGCCTACAGGCATCTCTTCACCTGCAGCTGGTGGTTTGATCAGTGGTATGAGCAGCAGCTTCGGTGAGTCAAAGAGTTTGGCTGCCCTGTTGACAGCTCACTATTCGTACAAGAGTAAGTATGCTATCGACGGAACCATCCGTATGGACGGTACCACCAAGCTCGGTCCCGACAAGCGTTGGAATCCTGCCTACTCTATCTCTGGTCGTTGGAACCTTATCGACGAGCCCTTCATGAAGTGGGCACGCGAAAAGGCTAAGGTCAGCATGTTGTCAGTTCGTCCAGGTTGGGGTATTGTATATAACTTGCCTGGTGGTGACTACCTCTACATGAACAAGTATTCTACTGGTAAGTCTTACCTCGGTTTGGTATCTATGAATGCAAGCAGCATGAAGATGACCAACTTCACCGCTGAGAAGATCAACTCATTCAACCTCGGTTTCAACATCGGCTTCTTCAACGAGCAGTTGACCATGGCTGTCGAGCTCTATGAGCGCAAGACCACCGATATGTTGATGGGTAATGCAGGTTTGAGTACCGCTACCGGTTGGCCCAGCCTCCCCTACAAGAACGTAGGTAGCATGGTCAACAAGGGTTGGGAGTTCAACGTCAATGGTAACCGTCTGCTCCGCAAGGGCAAGTTCTACATTGACTGCTACATCAACTTTGCTAACAACTACAACTTGATTAAGTCGATGGATCCCAACGTACTCGAGAGCTACAACCCCGAGTTCGACCGTAAGAACGCTTCACTGTTGCAGCGTGTACAGATTGACAACCCCTTCGGTTCTATCTATGGTTTCCGCAGCAAGGGTGTATATCAGTACAACTACTCAACCGCTGAGATGATGGCTCGTACTCCCGAGGGTAAGGCACAGCTTCAGGCTAATATCGACAACGGTATCACCTATCCCGTGGCTCAGAATGCCGAGGGTAAGGTAATCTACGATGAGAAGGGTGTACCCTTGCAGATGATGTTCTGCTACGAGGAAGGTACCAGCGTAAGCAAGTTCAACGGTGGTGATGCTATCTATGAGGATATCAACAACGATGGTCAGATCAACGAGCTGGATATCGTTTACCTCGGTAGTTCACTTCCCAAGCTGACCGGTGGTTTCGGTATCACCTTTAACTATGGCCGCTGGCGTTTGAGCTCACAGTTCAACTATCGTTACGACATCGACGTATTCAACATGGGTCGTCTGAACAACGAGGCTATGAACAGCAACAACAACCAGAGCCAGGCAGTTAACTACCGTTGGCGTAAGGAGGGTGACGTAACCTCTATCCCCCGTGCATTGAGCAGCGCATTGGTAACCAACTACAATACTTTGGTAAGTGACCGCTTCGTGGAGGATGCTTCGTTCATCCGTTTGAACTACCTGCAGTTGAGCTATTCATTCGATTGCAAGAAGTACGACTTCTTCAAGAAGCTGCACATTACTGGCTTGCGTCTGAACGCAAGTGCCAACAACCTGTTCGTGCTTACCAAGTACTCGGGTGTGGATCCTGAGATTGGTTATGGCGGTTATGGTGTATCTACTGATAGTAACAAGACTCCCCGTTCTAAGTCTTACACCTTCAGTTTGAATGTTGATTTCTAATGATAAAAGGAGATTACAAGATGAAAAATTATATAAATAAGATGAAGTCTTTGGTGCTCGTTGGGGCAGCGTCGATGGCACTCTCCAGCTGTGGCGATTTCCTTTATATCGAGCCTAAGACCTTCGTTTCAGAGGAGAACTTCTGGAACGAGAAAGCCGACGTGGATCAGATGGTGGCTGGTGTCTATGTCAAGATGCAGGACCCCAAGTTCATCGAGCGTTTGATTATGTGGGGTGAAACCCGCAGCGACGAAATCACCGAAGGCCGTGATGCGACTAAGAACATTGATTTGTATCGTACTCTGAAGGAGGACCTGAAATCGACCAATGAATATACTGACTGGACTTCAATGTATGCTGTCATCGGTCAGTGTAACATCATCATGGAGCGTTGTAAGACCGTAGCAGAGAAGGACCCCACCTTCACCGAGAGCGACGTGAAGGCTACCCGTGCTGAGATGGCTGCCATCCGCGACCTCTGCTATTTCTACCTCGTACGTGCCTTCAAGGATGTACCTTACTATACATACGCCATCCAGGCTGATGCTGATATTCAGCCCCTGCCTGCTTGCGATGGAGACTCTATCGTGCGTTGCCTGATTACCGACCTCGAAGGTGTGGTAGGCGATGCCATGAAGAAGTTCCCTGAGGACAATTCCTCTCTCTACAACTCAAGCCGCAACCGCATCACGCAGGATGCCATCTATGCCATCCTTGCCGACCTCTGTCTGTGGGACGGTCAGTACCAGAAGTGCGTGGATTACTGCCAGAAGGTAATCGACAGCAAGAACAAGGAGTACAGAGACGAGTTCAGCAAGTCGGCTTCCAGTCGTTCTGGCTATCTTGAGGTGTTCAAGAACGAGAACGACATCTGGAATCCCGATGGCTTCCCCTTGTATCGTTGTTACACCGAGAAGGTGTTCGGTAATGACTACAACCAGATCTTCGGTGATGGTAGCAGCTTCGAGAGCATTTTCGAGTTGGCATTCTCTGCCAATGGTTCCAACACGCAGTACAATGAGAACGGTTCTGTAGGTAAATTCTATGGTTCGTATAAAAACAACAGTAACGAGGGTAGAGGCCTTCTGGGTGTATCTGAGAAGTTGCTGAGCGACGTCTATAATACTGTCTATAAGGTGTTCGACCATAAGCTTGATGCGCGTTATTTTGCTAATATTGTACCTGATGACGACTCTTACTCTTCAGGTTACATTCTGAAGTACGTGGCAAGCGACGTGGACATTGAGTCTATCACAGCCAATCCTTACTATGCTACTTCCTACAGCGCATCTTCAAGCGTTGATAAGGCAAACTGGATTTTCTATCGTCTGACCGATGTGATGTTGATGCAGGCTGAGGCTCTTATTGAGCTGGGCAGCACCATCGATGAGGTCGATGAGGAGGGTCTGGTAGTCAGCACAGAGTTGGATGACAACCTGAAGCATGCGTTCTACCTTATCTGGACTGTAAACCGTCGTAGTATCATGACCTCTTCGGTTACCAGCACTCATGCACAGGAACTGAAGATCAACAAGTTCACTTCGAAGGATGACATGCGTACCCTTTGCCTCAAGGAGCGTCAGCGTGAGTTGATGTTCGAGGGCAAGCGTTGGTTCGACCTGCTCCGTCAGTGCCATCGTGAGGGTAATACCAACCTGATCAAGGCAAGTGTACCTGCCAAGATCTCTTCAGGTTCTACCAAGACCCTTTATCTGAACTACGAGTCATTGTTCTGGCCCTACAACAAGAAGGAGTTGAGAAACAACCCTGCCCTCAAGCAGAAACCCTTCTATGGTACAGATGATGATGAGGATAATTTCAAACTCAACAACTAAAACTAACGAATCATGAAATCAATAAAAAGTTTCTATACATGGATGGCTGTTGGCTTGATGGGTTGCCTGGGCTTCTCTGCCCAAAGCTGTTCCGACAACATGCCAGCTGAGAACTACTACACCTTTACGGGTGAGATGATGAGTGACTATCTGCACTCACATGAGGAATACAGTGAGTTTGCTGAGATTGTGTCGCGTGCTACCTACAGCAAGCGTGGCATCAATATCATGGACCTCATCTCATGCTACGGACAGTTTACCTGTTTCGCTCCTACCAATGAGGCTGTGGATGCATACCTGAAGGAGAATGGCTATGCCAGTGTGAGCGACATCCCCGTGGATGTGTGCGATACCATTGCACGTACCCACCTCATCAATGGTGACGTTTACAACACCGTTGACCTTACAGGTATCTCGGCTATTGCTAAGGTTAATATGAACGAGCGTTACCTTACCGTGGAGGAGAAATTCAAGGTGGAGAATGGTGACACCATCGACGCTACCTTCTGCCTCAACCGTAGTGGTGAGGTGGTAATTGCTGAGTCGAACGACTCGGTAGAGAATGGTATTGTTCATCGTGTGAACATGATGCTCAACTCATCCAATCAGACCTTGCCCGACTTGATGAAGGAGAACCCCGACATCAAGCTCCTCAACGAGGCTCTGCACTTGACCGGTATTGCCAACTACATGTCGAAGAAGATCAAGGACGAGTCTTGGGATCCCAAGGACCTGAAGTGGGAGAAGTACAACGGCTACAAGCAGAAGTCTGGTATGCAGACCAACTATTGTACCGTGCCTGATACCCGTAACTACAAGTTTACCGTGTTCTGCTGCCCCGACTCTGTGTTGGAGCGTGATTATGGTATTACCGACATCGAGAGCTTCTACAAGTATGCACAGGGCATCTATGGCGGTCCTGACTATGACCCCAACAACCTGGAGATGCTGAAGGACAAGAGCAATCCCTTCTACCGTCTCATTGCATACCAGTGTCTGCCTTTCTCTACCACATACGAGAAGTTCACCCGTATCACTTCTATCGAGACAACCGTCATTAACCCCACCGAGTGGTATTCTACCCTCGATTCACTGGCTACCATCAAGATGGATCGTCTGACCGTGTCTCGCTGGATTACCGGTGATGACAAGCGTAACGAACTCTACATCAACCGTGGTGACATGATTCATTGCACCGACCAGAAGGGTATCCATGTGAACAAGACTCCTGGCGACCCCAACCTTATCTTTGACGCCCTGAACGGTAGCTACTATATGGTTGACGGTTTGCTGGAGTATAACGAGAAGGTTAAGAACGGTGTATTCAATACCCGTATGCGTGTGGATATGATTGACTTCTTCCCTGAGTTCATGTCTAACAACCTGCGTAATGAGACTCCCTGGAACACCGTGTCTTGTGAGTCGCCCGATGCACCTGCACGTAACTACATCCTTCCTAATGGCTATCTTGACAATGTGAAGGTGAACACCGACGGTATGTTCGTATATCAGGGTGCCCGCAGCTGGTATGCCTCTTACGAGGGTGATGAGTTCAACCTCTGCTCTGACAACGGTAGCTATGACTGTACCTTCCAGCTTCCCAGCGTGCCCACAGGTACCTATCAGATTCGTATCGGTTTCTGTGCCATGGGTAACTCTAACGGTTGCTCGCGCGGTATCTGCCAGTTCTATCTGGATGGCGTGCCCCAGGGTATTCCCTTCGACATGCGTTCTGAAGGTAACTACATCGACCGTACCAACTGGTTTGACCTGACAAGCAATTCCTTCAGCAAGGACGAGGTCGAGGCCAGAAAGAAGGAGATGCACAACCTCGGTTGGTATCACGGTCCCCGTGCTGTATTCTCGGCTCCCATGGGTTCAAAGGATGGTACCAACTTTGACAAGTCGAACACCTTTGCACACCAGAGCGGTACCCGTCGTTACGTAATCTGTACGGCTACCCTCGACGAGAACATCAAGCACACCATCCGTGTGAAGAGTGTATGGGCTGTGGGTACTGCCTTGGCTATGCTCGACTACTTTGAGATCGTGCCTAAGAGTGTGTATGGCGTTGAAGGCGAAGGCAAGGCCGAAGACGACTATTAATAAATAGAATTTGGAATATAGAATTTGGAATATTGAGATTCTTGATTCATTTTTCTCATTCATGAAATAGTAAATACAATGAAATCAAATAAGATCAATAAATTTATGGCAGCAGTGCTGCTGACCGGAGCTCCCATGCTCTGGTCAGCATGTACTGACACCTGGAACGAACACTATGAGGCTGTTGCGGGTGGTATGGCCGATCAGCCCAGCTTGTGGGAGACTATCTCTTCAGATCCCTCACTGACTAACCTGACCAAGGTTATCGTGGGCATTGACGCCAAGGACTTGCTGGATTCTCCCCAGCAGTTCACCTTGTGGGCTCCCAAGTCGCTCACCGAAGCACAGGCTGACAGTATCATTGAGGTATATAAGGCCGACAAGAACAGTGGCTTGAAGTGGGAGGACAACAAGGCTGTCGTTCAGTTCCTCCAGAACCACATGGCTCTCTATGCACGTCCTGTATCAGAGCATACCGGTGACACCGTGGCCATGCGTAACAACAAGTACATGTTCATGAAGGGTATCAACTCTACCAGCGGTACACTTGCAGGCAATGCCTTTGGCGATATGGCTCTTTGCAACAATGGTATCTTGTACAAGACCGATGACGTGTTGAAGTTCTTCCCTAACGTGCGCGAATATACCGAGCTTCATCCCAACATGAGCAAGCTGACTGCATTCTTGAAGCATTGGGATGAGTATGAACTCGACATCAATGCCTCTACCCCCGGTGGTGTCGTGGACGGTAAGACCGTCTATCTCGACTCTGTGGTTACGAGATACAACGACTTCCTGTCAAGCTACGGCTACATCCAGCGTGAGGATAGTGTATATACCTTCCTGGCTCCCACCGATGAGGTTTGGGACAGAGAGTACGAGAAGTATTCTAAGTACTTCAACTACAACAAGGGTGTGTCGGATGCTATCCGTGACTCTCTGACCGATGTGCATACTGCACTTTGCATTCTGGAGGGTCGCTTCTTCAACACCAGCAAGAACTGGCGCTACAACCTGCATCCCGAGGATTCGCTCTGTAATACCAACTATTACGAGCAGCAGGAGCACAACCCCCGTCTGGATGTGTATTACAAGCCCCAGGAAGGCATCCTCAAGGGTCTGGAGAAGACTGTCTGCTCAAATGGTGCGGTTTATGTGGATAACAAGGGTGTGATCGATCCTCGCTCTACCTTCTTCAGCCGTACTGACCTGGACTGCTCACGTTCTTTCTACTATGAGATTCCCAAGGATAAGAACAACAATCCTACGATGAACATACAGGATCGTGATGTCATCTTTGTTAATTATGATTACGATTATGTGTACGACGAAGAGGGTAATGTCATAGATTACATTGATAAGGGTACCAGAACCGAAAAGCGTTATAGATGGATTGAGGTAAGTGCCAAGACTGCTTCAGAACAGTCTATGCTGGAGTTCAAGATTCCTTCTACACTCTCTAACGTGTACTATAATGTATATGTGGTATCAATGCCTGACCTCTATTCCAGCAATAGATTGCCAACTTGGTTCCAGATCAGCCAGTCAGTACAGAACGATAAGGGTGTGTTTGGTTCAAAGACCTATTGGAACAACCCCAATCCTATTACGGCAGACAGCAACTTCGACAACTTGGACCAGCTTCTTAAGCAATCAAACCTGTCTCGTGGTTTTGTGACCGATGCCAATGCGATTGATACAATCTTGGTTCAGAAGGCTTTGAAGTTCGACTACAGCGGCGTTGGCGTTGATGGTGGTGTAGTGAAGCTCAACATTGAGTCTTGGGGTGGTTCTTCATCATCTATCCGTGAGAAGATTTATACCCGTACACTGCGTCTGAACGAGATTATCTTGGTTCCATTCGAAACAAAGGAGGAGGCAGAAGCTGCCGCAGATGACCTCAATGCATTCAACGATGCAGTACTCCAGGCTTTAAAGGAAAACTAATACGTTATGAAGAAGATTAATATACTTACTCTTTCACTCCTGATGATTTCTTCCAACACCCTCTATGCACAAACAGAGGGTGAAGACCAGGAGGATGAGCCTGTGATCATTCGTTATCACAAGGCAACGAAAAAGGATGAACCTACCCGTACCATTAAGGGTAAGGTGTTGGCACAGGCTGGCAATGAGCCTTTGGCCGGTGTACTCATCCAGTCGGTTGCTGGTGAGGGTTATTCAACCTTGAGCGACGAGGATGGTACATTCTCGCTGCAGGTGCCCCTTTACAGCAGCGCTGTGACAGTAACCATTCCCGGTTACAACACGGTTCGTGTGGGCCTGAACAAGTCGGGCGAGCTGCGCGACATCATCTTGCAGAGCGATGCCATCAGAGGACTTTATGCTGCCGATGACAATATCACCAACAAGGTTTCTACCGGTTCCATCGAGTTTACTCCTGCACGCAACATCAAGAGCGAGATTGAGAACCAGCTCGGTGCCAATGTGCGCACTATCGAGCGCAGTGGTGCCCTCGCTGTAGGTAACTACATGACCATCGGTGGTGTGAACTCGCTGCAGAGCAACTCACAGCCCCTGATTGTCATCGATGGTATTATCATGGATCAGCAGTACTCTCGCCAGATGCTGCACTCGGGTTACTACAATGACTTGCTTACCAATATCAACCCCAACGATATCGAGAAGGTGGAGGTGCTGAGCAATGCGACTGCCCTCTATGGTAGCAAGGGTGCCAATGGTGTCATCCTGATCACCACCAAGCGCTGTACCTCAGAGGCTACCCGCATCGAGGCAAGTGTCAACATGGGTGTGGAGCTGACTCCCAACATGATGACCCTGATGAACGGTCCTCAGTACAAGACCTATGCCTCTGGCTTGCTGCAGTCAACCGAGACAAAAGCCAACAACTTCCGTTTCCTCAAGGCTGACCCTAACTATTATTGGTACAACAAGTACAACAATAATACCAACTGGGCAGATCACATCTACAAGGAAGCATTCATTTCTACCTACGCACTGAACGTGCAGGGTGGTGGTGACGTGGCTAAGTACATGCTGTCGGTAGGTTATACCAAGGACAACAGTGTCGTATCTGAGTCTGACCTGGATCGCTTGAATATCCGTTTCAATACTGATATCTCAATCACCAATAAGTTGGATGTACGCTTCGACGCTACCTATACCAACCAGACCCGTAAGCTGCTCGACCTGGGTGCTCCCACTTCATACGATGACAAGTCGATCACCAGCCTGAACTTCCTGGCTGCTGCCAAGAGCCCCATGCTGAGTCCTTTCTCATTTGCTCTGAACAGAATCCAGAAGAACCACCTCGACATCGTGGACGAGGACTACCTGGATGAGGTGACAACCCTTCGCAATGCAAACTACCGTCTGGCTAACCCCTGCGCTATCGCTGAATATGGTACGGCTGAGAACAAGAACTACTTCGACAACAGCTATGTGAATATTGCGGTTACTCCCAAGTACATCATCAATCCCCACTTGGTAGCCAGCTCTATGTTCACCTATACTGCCATCAACACCAATGAGGCATATTACGTGCCCATCAATGGTGTGCCCAGCTACTATGTGAAGGAGTTGCAGACCACCATGGAGAATGAGGTCGGTTCAATGTTCTCTACCCAGAACACCCTGAACAGCGATACTCGTATCGACTGGAACAACAGCTACAAGGGTCACAACATCCACTTGCTGGGTGGCTTCCGTCTGATCAACGAGACTTACTCTCTCAATACTCAGCACGGTTACAACACCGGTAACGATAAGACTCCTTACATCAACAACGCTACCCAGAAGACCAGTACGGGTACCAGTCCCAAGTGGATGGACCTCAACTGGTATGCTCAGGCTCAGTACAACTACCAGAACCGTTACTATCTGCAGGGTGACCTGTCGGTTGAGACCAACTCACAGTTTGGCCGTGATGCCAAGAGTGGTATCAAGATGGCTGGTGTAGTATGGGGTGTATTCCCCAGCTTGCAGGCAGGATGGGTAGCCAGCAACGAGAAGTTCTTCAATGCTCCTGGTATCGACTACCTGAAGTTTACCGCCGGCTTCAGCATGGCAGGTAACGACGACATGGTTTACGATGCCTCTCGTACCTACCTGAAGAGCGTACTCTTCATGAGCCAGGCTTCGGGTCTCGTACTGGGTAACATCGGTAACACCGAGCTGCAGTGGGAGCGCACCCGTCGTTTCAACTTCGGTGCTGAGATGAATGCCCTGAACAACCGTCTGGGTGTGAAGTTCAACTACTTCAAGTCATGGACCGACAACCTCATCACCTTGCAGGAGCTGGGCTTTGTCAGCGGTCTTGAGAACAACTACAGCAACGGTGGTTCACTTGAGAACGAAGGCTTCGACGTAACCGTGAATGCTCACCTTGTAAGCACCAAGGACTGGAACTGGTCGCTGGGTGCCAGCATGGGTCACTATGTGAACAAGCTCACAGCCCTGCCCGACAACAAGCCCTACCTCGACACAGAGGTGTATGGCGGTACTGTTCGCAGCCAGATTGGCAGCAGCATCAATACCTTCTACGGTTTCCGTACCGATGGCGTATATGCTACCACCAGCGAGGCTAAGGCAGCTGGCAAGTACATCGAGGATGAGACAGGTAAGAAGACCTACTTCGGTGCTGGTGACATGCGATTCGTAGATATGGACGGTAACAATCGCATCGATGACAAAGACCGTACCGTTATCGGTGACGCTACTCCCGACATCTATGGTAACATCTTCTCAAGACTTACCTACAAGAACCTGGCTCTTGACGTGAACTTCAACTACAGCCTAGGCGGTGATGTGTACAACTACAACCGTCAGCAGCTGGAGAGCGGTTCTCGCTTCATGAACCAGACAAGCGCTATGCTGAACCGCTGGATGTCGGAGGGACAGGTTACCAATGTGCCCAAGGCTACCTACAACGACCCCATGGGTAACGCTCGCTTCAGTGACCGATGGATTGAGGATGGCAGCTACTTGCGCCTCAAGACCCTGACCCTGAGCTACAAGCTTCCCATCGATAACACCTACATCCAGGGTATCACCGTATGGGGTCAGGCTAACAACCTGTTTACCATCACCAAGTACTTGGGTAACGATCCTGAGTTCTCTTGCAGCAACTCTGTATTGTATCAGGGTGTGGATGCTGGTTTGCTCAATCGTGGTCGTAGCTTCCACATTGGTGTTAAAATCAACCTGTAAAACTTAATTAAGAATTAAAAATTAAGAGTTAAAAATTAAGCGTTGCATCTGCAATATGATTGTTAATTATTAATTGTTAATTGTTAATTGAAACAAGATTCATATTATGAAACTCAATAAATTATTTTTATCCTTGGCAATGGCAGGCTCTGTGGCAGGTGTTACCACGTCATGTAGCGACATGCTTGACAGAGGTAATGAATACGTTATCTACCAGGAGGATCACTCGCTGACTAATCCTGCCGATACCGTGACTACCATGTTGGGCATCCTCAATCAGCTTCAGTCAATTGCCGTGCGCACGAACCTCTATGGTGAGGTTCGCGCCGACCTTGTGAAGATCAATGACAACGCATCCATTGATTTGAAGAACCTGGCTAACTTCGATGCCAATGTGTCGGGTGATGACGATGCCAACAAGTACAATACGCCTCGCGATTACTATAGCGTAATCAATAGCTGTAACTACTATCTGGCTCATGCCGACAGTACCGCAGGAAACACCAACCGTAACGAGAAGTATTTCGTGAACGAGATTGCACAGGTGCACAGCATCCGTGCTTGGATATATCTGCAGACCGTGCTGGCTTACGGACGCATTCCCTTGGTGACCGACCCTGTGGTGACTAAGCTGCAGTCGGAGGCTGAATACCCCATGGTAGAGCTGAACGAAATCTGCGACTACTTCATCAAGGACCTCAAGCCCTACTATGGTCATGAGTATCCCGATCCAGGAAACTTCGGTACTCAGAGCGTGACTCCCAAGATGTGTTTCTTCCCCACTCAGGTGGTGATGGGTGACCTCTATCTCTGGAAGGCTGTGCTGAACCGCGACCCCGAGATGGCCAAGCAGGCTGCTAAGTGCTACTATGACTTCATCATGTGGGACAAGAGCGGCAAGCGTACCATGACCATGAACGTCAATCGCAGCGCCTGGGCTGCCCGTTCGCTCTACGAGGAGAAATACAATAGCCTGAGCTATCCTTCATTCTCGTATGGCACCTCATGGGGTGCTGCTACCGGTGAGGGTATCACCATTATCCCTATGGACTCTGCCTCAACCAGTGGTTTCTACAACGAATTGCGTAACCTCTATAACTATACCAACAAGACGGAAGTTCAGGAGGCAAGCATTTCTCCCACTGACATCTATTTCAACCTTAGCGAGGCTCAGGATTACTATGACTGGGATACCAACAGAAAAGTTGTAAAGGTGGAGCGTAACAAGTTTGACGATGAGGATCTGGAGGCTCACATGTATGGTGACCTGCGTCTGTATTCTTACTATTATAAGCGTAAGGTTACCCTCAACATGAAGGAGTACACTGACCAGACTATCGATAAGCACACTCAGCAGCACATAGGTGTTTACCGCCGTACTCAGCTCTACCTGCGTCTGGCAGAGGCTCTGAACTATGCTGGCTATCCCCGTTTTGCCAAGCTCTTCCTTACCATGGGTGTGAACGATGACACTATGGAGAATGAGGTTTATCCTTACTACACCTCTGCTGAGGACAAGGCATTCCTCGACTACTTCAAGTGGTCTAAGACTACCTTCATCACCATGGTGGAGAGCTACAAGCCTCTGACCGACTCACTGGGTGTAATTACTGCCTATGACGCTATGTATCGCTCAGAAGACAGAGACGTTACCATGATGGGTATTCACAGCCGTGGTGCAGGTCTTGCATTCCTCAACCCCGACTACGCTCCCTCAGTTGTGCCCGATAGCACTGCCTATCCTCGCGACCTGGCTAAGAAGGTGGGACACTGGCCTGTAAAGGCAGACTACGATTTCCCTGCTATGCCTAAGGAACCCAAGGAGGTTCTTAAGCCCAGCTCATGGGACAGTAATCCTCGTGTAACCCTTACCGAGGACGAGTATGTGGCCATCGGTGGTAAGAAGACTGCTTACAAGCGCTACGCTGACTCTGTAGATAAGTACATCAAGTACATCGACGAGACTCTGCCCGCATACGAGGCCGATATGAAGGCTTATCAGGAAGAGACTGACCGTCTGCAGGCTATCTTCGATGCTGACCTTGATGCATTCAATGCTCGCCGTGATGCCTTTATGGATGCCTACAATGTATGGTACGATGCTGCTTACAGCAATCCTTCACTCATCAAGAAGGAACAGGAGCAGGTTGACGCTCTCTTGCTCAACGAGTCTGCTCTTGAAATGGTGTTCGAGGGTAGCCGCTTCTTTGACCTGATGCGTCGTGCTTATTGGTACAACGATCCTAACCGACTGGCTGAACCAATTGCCAAGCGTAACAGCGCGCTCAAGGCCAAGCTCATGGATTACAAGAACTGGTACCTGAAGTGGAAGGGTCAGATTGGCTATTAAATTTGGACTCGGTAATGCTTACATCATTACTTAAACCATAAAACGTAAAAATCCTTGCTTGGCTTACACCTTGCAAGGATTTTTCTTGCTAATGTCGGTACTTTTTTGTAATTTTGCACCCATTATTTAAGCTTGAAATAAAATCAAATAAAATATGGCTAAGAAATTTGCTGAAAGAAATGCGCTGAACCTCTCTGATGTCAACAAAGAGGTGCTGAAGCAGTGGGATGACGAAGACTTGTTCCACCGCAGTATAACTGAGCGTGAGGGATGCCCTTCGTTCATCTTCTTTGAGGGTCCTCCATCTGCTAACGGCCATCCTGGTATTCACCACGTGCTGGCACGCAGCATCAAGGATACTTTCTGCCGTTTCAAGACCATGAAGGGCTTCAAGGTAAACCGCAAGGCAGGATGGGATACCCATGGACTCCCCGTGGAGCTGGGTGTGGAGAAGGAACTCGGCATCACCAAGGAAGACATCGGCAAGAGCATCTCTATTGAGGACTACAACATGAAGTGCCGACAGAACGTGATGATGTACACCAACGAGTGGACGGACCTGAGCCGCAAGATGGGCTACTGGGTGGATATGGAACACCCCTACATCACGTATGACAATAAGTACATTGAGTCACTTTGGTGGCTCCTGAAGCAGCTCTACCAAAAGGATCTGCTTTATAAAGGCTATACCATCCAGCCCTACAGTCCTGCGGCTGGTACCGGACTTTCAAGCCACGAGCTGAATCAGCCTGGCTGCTATCGTGACGTTAAGGATACCACGGTGACAGCACAGTTTAAGGTACTTGATGCCTGCGAGGGCCTGAAGGGCAAAGGTCAGTATGCTCCCTGTGCAGAGGCAGAGAACCTGCCTACCTACATCCTGGCATGGACAACCACTCCCTGGACCCTTCCCAGCAACACCGCGCTTTGTGTTGGTCCCAAAATTGACTATGTGGCTGTGGTGGGTAACAATCCCTATACCGACGAGAAGGCTGTCTATATCATGGCTGAGAGCCGTCTGGCTGCCTACTTCCAACCTGCCAAGGACGAGGAGGGCAATGAGCAGCCTCTGACCATCATCTGGCGTGGTACAGGTGCAGACCTGGTGGGCTTGCACTATCAGCAGCTCATGCCCTGGGTGAAGCCTTGCGCACTTGAGGGTGGCAAGGTCGTGGATAAGTCGACTGATGCCTTCCGTGTTATCCCCGGCGACTATGTGACTACCGAGGACGGTACCGGTATCGTGCACATCGCTCCTACCTTTGGTGCTGACGATGCCAAGGTGGCTAAGGATGCGGGCATACCTTCGCTCTTTGTCATTGACAAGGCTGGCGATACCCGTCCCATGGTGGACTTTACAGGTAAGTATTTCGTGAAGGAAGACATGGACGAGAACTTCCTCCAGGCTTGTGTCAACGAAAGCTACTGGAAGCATAGCGGCGACTTTGTGAAGAATGCTTATGATCCTAAGTTCAATCAGGGAGGCAAGTACGACGAGAAGGCTGCCGCCAAGGAAATGGACCTCAACGTCATTCTCTGCATCGAGATGAAGGAAGAGGGTAGCGCCTTCAAGATTGAAAAGCATGTGCACAACTATCCTCATTGCTGGCGTACCGATAAGCCTGTGCTCTATTATCCTCTCGATAGTTGGTTTATCCGCAGCACCGCTGCCCGTGAGCGCATGATGGAACTCAACAAGACCATCAACTGGAAGCCTGAGTCAACAGGTACTGGACGCTTTGGCAAGTGGCTCGAAAACCTCAATGACTGGAACCTTTCACGTTCACGCTACTGGGGTACTCCTCTGCCTATCTGGCGCAACAAGGATACTCGCGAAGAGATCTGCATCGGAAGTGTGGAAGAACTCTTCAACGAGATAGAGAAGGCTGTGGCAGCCGGTGTCATGAGCAGCAACCCCTTGAAGGAGCGTGGCTTTGTTCCCGGAGATATGAGTCAGGAGAACTACGATAAGATTGACCTCCATCGTCCTTATGTGGACCAGATTGTGCTGGTAGGCGAGAGCGGTGCAGCCTTGAAGCGTGAGCTTGACCTTATCGATGTGTGGTTCGACTCAGGCGCTATGCCTTATGCTCAGATTCACTATCCCTTTGAGAACAAGGAAGCTCTTGATAGCCGTGTATGCTATCCTGCCGACTTCATCGCAGAGGGTGTTGACCAGACACGTGGATGGTTCTTTACCTTGCATGCTATTGCCACCATGGTGTTTGACAGTGTAGCCTACAAGGCTGTAATCTCTAACGGTCTTGTGTTGGACAAGAATGGTCAGAAGATGTCAAAGCGTCTGGGCAATGCCATCGACCCCTTCGGTGCTATCGAGCAGTATGGCTCTGATCCTCTGCGCTGGTACATGATTACCAATAGCGATCCTTGGGACAACCTCTCATTCGATCCTGATGGCGTGAAGGAGGTAAGCGGCTCATTCTTTGGCAAGCTGTTCCAAACCTACTCCTTCCTCACCATGTATGCCAATGTGGATGGATGGTGCTACGAAGAGGCTGATGTGCCCATATCAGAGCGTAGCGAGATGGATCGCTGGATTCTGTCTTGCCTGCACACCCTTGTTCGTGACGTGACAGCCATGTATGAGGCTTACGAACCCAAGAAGGCTGGTCGCTTGATTCAGAACTTTGTGACTGACTATGTCAGCAACTGGTTCGTCCGTCTTAGCAAGAACCGTTTCTGGGGTAGCAGCATGAGTACCGACAAACTCAGTGCTAACCAGACTCTCTATACCTGTATCGAGACTGTGGCTCGCTTAATGGCTCCCATTGCCCCCTATTATGCAGACCGCCTATATCGTGACCTCACCGAGGCAACTGGTCGTGACAACAACAGTGTTCACTTGGCATCATTCCCCGTGGCTGACAATGCCATGATTGATGCAGAACTGGAGGCTCGTATGGCTTTGGCTCAGCAGATTTGTACTATGGCTCACTCTTTGCGTAAGAAGGAGAAGATAACCGTGAAGCAGCCTTTGGCACGTATTGCCATCCCTGCTACCGATGCCTTGCTGCAACAGCGCGTTGAAGCCGTCAAGAATCTTATCTTGGGCGAGATTAACGTTAAGAACATTGAGTTTATTGAGGATGGTGGTATGCTTACCAAGCAGGTGAAGTGTAACTTCCGCACTATGGGTAAGAAGTTCGGCAAGCTCATGAAGAGTGTCAATGCTGCCGTCTTGGCAATGTCTCAGGAACAGATTGCTAAGCTGGAGGCTGATGAGCATCTCTCTCTCGTCATCGAGACAGGTGAGAGCGTGACCGTTGACCTCGAAGACATCGAAATCTTCAGCCAGGACATCCCCGGATGGAGTGTTACCAACAGCGGTACTTTGACCGTAGCACTTGACCTCACCATCACCGAGGAGTTGCGTGTTGAAGGTCTTTCACGTGAAATCATTCGCAGCATCCAGAGCTTGCGTAAGGAGAGCGGTTTCGAGATTACCGACCGCATCATCGTCACCTTGCCTGCCTCTGCTGAGAACGAGACGGTATTGAAGACATTTGCCGATTATATTGCTTCACAAGTATTGGCCGACAAGATTGAACTTGGTGAAGCTTTGGCAGTAAAGAAAGTATAAGTTTAATGATTATGGGTTAGTGGTTATTGGCTAAGGATATATTTACCTGTTGATACGTTTTTATTTACAATACATCGTACACAGCATACAAACACAAAATCCTCCTTTGTTTATATCTCTTGCCATTAACCATCCCCTTAATCTAATAAATATTAACCTAAATAATAATATCTTTAAGAACTATGGAAGAAAAGAAACGCTACTCGGACGAAGAATTGGAAGAATTCCGTGTACTGATAGAGGAGAAGCTCAGGTTAGCACAACGCGATTATGAGAAAATCATTGATGAATTGACCAACCGTAACAGTAACGGAGTTGATGACACTTCGCCCACCTATCATGCTTTGGAAGAGGGTAGTGCGGTTCAGTCGAAAGAACAGTTGGTGTCTTTGGCTAATCGTACGCAGAAGTACATTGCGGGTCTTAAGGCCGCTCTTGTACGTATCGAGAAAAAGACCTATGGCATTTGTCGTGAAACCGGCAAGCTGATTCCCAAGGAACGTCTGCGTGCAGTTCCTCATGCAACCCTTTGTATCGAGGTCAAGCAGAATAATCGTATTCATTAGTGAGTTTATCTTGCTGAAATTTAGATGAGTAAAAAGAAACAAGCATGGATGGTAGTAGGCATAGTCCTACTACTCATCGTTATAGACCAATGGTCCAAGATATACGTAAAGACTCACTTCGAAATGCATGAGTCTTACGAAATAACCAGTTGGTTCAAGTTGGTCTTCATTGAGAACAATGGTATGGCATTTGGCATGGAGTTTGGTGCCAAATTATTTCTTACGTTGTTTCGTATCGTAGCCAGTGGCGCTTTGATATGGTATATTGTCAAATGTATCAAGAAGGGTGTCTCGGCGGGGTATCTCGTCGTCGTATCTGCCATTCTTGCGGGTGCATTGGGCAATATCATTGATTGCATGTTCTACGGACTCATCTTTGATAATCCCGCGGAAGGGTATGCTCAGTTTGTCTCATTCGGCGATGGCTACGGAAAGTTCCTTGAGGGTAGGGTGGTAGATATGTTCTATTTCCCTCTTTTCGAGTTCAACTGGCCCGATTGGGTTCCTTTTGTAGGAGGTGACCACTTCCTGTTCTTTAATGCTATTTTCAACTTTGCCGACTCATGCATCACCTGTGGTGTGTTTGCTTTCCTCATCTTCTATCGTAGCGTGTTGCAGGGAAAGGATAAGGACAAGAAGCCTGCTGGCGGGCAAGAGAGTGACAAGGACAAAGAGAACGTGACCAGATGATTATGAACAGATGTCGTGTTGTGCTGATTGCACTTGTCTCGCTTCTTGCTTTCTTTTCGTGCAAGCCCCGAATTCCGAGTGGCATACTCTCACAAAGCAAGATGGAGGAAGTTCTCTATGATTACCACCTGGCACAGAGTGCTGCCGAGGCGGGCGATGGAGACGTGGCCTCCAATCGTTACCTCTATGTGCAGTCGGTATTCCAGAAGCATGGCATCACAGAGGCCGAGTTCGACTCCAGCATGGTGTGGTACTCTGGCAATGCTGTAATCCTTAAAAAGATATACGACAGGTTGTCTTCACGTTTTGAGTCAGAGTCGAAGAGTCTGGGTGTGGGTGTAAGTGACACGGAACTCTATGCCAACATGACCGAGATAGGCGATACGGCCAATATCTGGTCGGGAGCCCGATTCCTTATTCTTGAGGACAACCGCTTGCATAATATCACTTCGCTTATTATGCAGGGCGACTCCACTTTCCTGCCTGGCGACATCTTCAAGCTCAGTTTCGAGTCTCATTTCATGGGTATCAATGCTCGTGATGCCTACACTTTCCTTCAGATTCAATACACCGATGGTAGCACGCATGGTGTTTCACAACGCTTGTCTTCAAGCTACAGCGTGATGATGACGTTGAATGATGGTGCCAAGAATGCCGATGCCCGTGCAGAACGCATCACCATCACCTTCTTTATGCCACATGCGCAGAAACCTTCCACTCCCAACTTCTTCTATGTCACCAGTCCTGCGTTGTTGCGCATTCACACCAAGAAGGCTGTAGAGACCGAGACATCCGCAGACACAGATTCGTTACAGATGGATAGCCTTGCCGTTGACACCGTCAATGCCGAAGCAGATACCCTTACACATTCGCGTCTGTCTCCCACTCAGCTTCGTGACAGCAAGCAGGTTGACCGTAAGATAGAGATTGTGAAGGAGAAACCCCTTGCGCCTCGTCGCAATACCAAACGTGTGATACGTCGTAAGTCATGAGAAAGATTGCTGCTCATCGCATCATCCTACCCGATGGTGAGGTACTTCGCCAGGAGGTAGTCACGTTGGACGAGGACGGACACGTAGTGGAGCACCATCGCTTGCAAGGTGAAGAGGCTGGGGTAGAGTGGTATGTCGGTGAGATAAGGCTCTGATTGTAAGTCAGGTTTTCTGGATTTTCTAGATACTATGGAACTTCTTTTCCTTTTTTGCTAGCTTATATCCCCTTTATGCCGACAGCCTTATCCCTTTATGTTGGCCGGCTTACACCCCTTTTGCGCTGACAGCCTTGTCCCTTTATGCCGACAGGCTTTTCAGATACTTTTCCAACCTGTTCATACCTTCCTCCAGATTTTGTAATGAGTTGGCATACGAGAGTCGGAGGAAGCCTTCTGCACAGTTGCCGAAGTCGATGCCCGGGGTGACACCCACATGTGCCTTCTCAAGGATGTCGTAGGCAAAGGCGTAGCTGTCGTTTGTGTATTGACGTGCATCCACCATGATGTAGAATGCCCCCTTGGGTTCTGCCACGGGTGGTAGTCCTATCTCGCGCAGTCGCCTTAGCAGAAAGAGCCTTCGCTCGTTGTAGATGGCTCGCATCCTGTCAACCTCCTTTTCTGCCTCCTTGCTTTGCAAAACGCACAGTCCCATCTCTTGTGAGATGCTGGGCGCACAGAGTGCGAAGTTTTGATGCAGCATGTCGAGTTGAGGCATGTATTTCTCGGGGGCAATGAGGTAACCAAGGCGCAATCCCGTCATGGCGTAGCGCTTGGAGAATCCGTTGAGAACGAATGCGTTGTCTGTGTATTCCAGTATGGAGTGTGCCTTTCCCTCATACACAAGTCCGTGGTAAATCTCATCGCTGATGATGGGTAAGCCCAGCGTGGCAAGTTCCTGCATAAATGTCTCGTCGAGTAGTGCACCTGTGGGGTTCATGGGTGAGTTGATAAAGATGCCCTTGGTGCGTGGTGTGATGGCACGCTTGATGTCTTCCATGCGGTAGCTGAAGCCATTCTCGGGATTCAGGCAGACGCTTACGGGCTTGGCTCCCGATGCCAGAATGAAGTTCTTGTAGCAGGCATATCCCGGATTGGATATGATGACCTCGGATTGGCTGTCGAAAAGCATCAGGCAGAGCAACAGTATGGCAGGCGAAGAACCGCTTGTCACCATCACCTGTTCCGGCTTCACGGCTATTCCATATTCCTTGTTGTACAAGTCTGCAATGGCTTGTCTCAGCTCATATTTTCCCAATGCGTGGGTGTAGTGCGTCTGCTTCTCCTGCAGCGCTCTGGTGCCTGCCTCCATGGCTGCCTGTGGCACGTCGAAGTCGGGTTCGCCCACCTCCATGTGGATGATGCTCATTCCCTGTTGCTCCATCTCCTTGGCTTTGCCAAGAATCTCCATCACGATGAACGAGGTCATCTTGTCAATCTGTGCATTCATGCCTTTCTGTTTTTTTTATGGTGAGAATCACTTTTTCTTACCCTTACGCATATGATAGGTAATGTAGTTGATTATCAACATGATGATGGTAAATCCCAATCCGTGGATGGCACAGATGTGGAAGGGCTTCTCCTCGGCGCACCAACGCTCCAGGAAGTAGTAGCCGAATGTGTAGAAAATGCCTGCCAGAAGGCAACGCAGAATGATATCTCTCATTGTATGAAAATGTTTTCTCCCTCCTTGCCTCTTTTTTCCTTAATAAGGATAGGGCTTGAGCGAATGAATTATCAATTATCTTTTCAATTATCAATTCTCAATTCCCCCGTATTCGGATTAGTCCTCCGTAGGCATCTTGTGGATGTAGATGTCTCGCTGTGGGAAGGGGATGTTGATCTTGTGCTCGTTGAGCGTGTTGTAGATAATCTCCTTGGCACGTCCCGTTACGGGTATAGACTCCTGCACCAGTACCCACATGCATACGAGAAGATCGACGCTGTTGTCGCCGAAGTTACTGAATGCCACCTTGATGGTGGTGTTCTCGTCGATGATGCGCTTGCCCTGCTTGTTCTCTTCCTCGCAGAGGGGTTGGAGTGATTCTTGCAGTATGTGGCGCACATTCTCTATGTGGCTGCCGTAAGCCACGCCGATGGGTATCTTCACCAGTTCGTATTGGTGGTTGCGCGTAAGGTTCTTGAAGTTCTTGCTGAACAGCGACGTGTTGAGGAAGGCGATGACGCATCCGTCCATGGTGTAGATCATGGTGCTCTGGTAGGTAATCTTCTCCACGCGTCCACGCACCCCGTCGCATTCTATGTAGTCGCCCACACGCACACGTCCCGACATCAGCGAGATGCCATAGAAGAAGTTCTCCAGAAGGTCCTTCATGGCGAAACCCATACCGGTGGCCAGACCTGCGGTGACGATGGAGATGCCGCTGCTGGGCACCTTGAGCATGACGAGGATGAATATCACGTAGCTGCCCCATACAAGGATGGAGATGATGTTGTTGGCCAGCGTGGTGTTGTAGTCCTCTGAGGTCTCGCCCAGCGTGCGACGGCGAATGTGGTGGTAGAGCGAGCGGAACAGGTAGTTGAAGTATCGGAACAGGAACCAGAAGCCTGCCACCATGCAAATCTTGAAGATGGAGAGGCTGATGATGCCTTCGCGGTCGATGAAGTTGTACATGAACACCTTGATGCAGATCGACGTCATCTCGAATATCTCGGCTGCCCAGAAGATGCTCATCAGTACCGACAGCACCGCCAGGATGGGGATGACGGCCTTGTGGATGAAGTCGTACACCCACGTCTTGTTGATGTGCTCGCCCTTCTTGATCTGCTTCACCAGCTTCTCGCGGCGCTCGGTGGTGTCTATGCCGTCTTTCTCGTCGATGCGCAGCTGGGGCATGATGTGGTAGAGCAGGCGCTTGCCCTCGTACATCTTCAGCAGGTCGTAGAAGCAGGTGATGCTTTGTATGGCGGTGAGCTGGAACATCCACCACATCATGATCTCGACGGCCAGCAGCGTGTAGCCAATCCATGATGCCACGGTGGCGACGACCATGGTGAGCAGCGAGATGGATGAGTAGAACATGTCGCTATGCGGCAACCCTGTCTTGTGACGCTTCAGGGTGCGCGTCTGCCAGATGGTGAATACCAATAGGATGGGTGGATAGATGAGGTTTACCAACGTGTTGGGTATGAGTACGATGCGGAACACGATGACCACTATGGCCATACAGATGAAGGGCATGTATATCTTGGCTCCCGAGCGTGCCTGTGTGTCGTCCAGACGGATAAGGAGCGAGAGGAAGATGGCCTCGGTGAGCCATGCAAAGGTGGTCATGAGCGATGTGCCCATAAGCACGATGTTGCGGTCGGTGAAGCATCGTGCCACCATGACGAAGATAGCAAAGAGCGCCACGCCCAGCACGCTGATGTACATACGTCGCTTGCGCATGAAGGCTTCTGTGCGTAGGCGTTTAGGCATCAGCCAGCGTACGATGGCGTTGCTGAGTAGCAAGGCCACGGCAATATACACCACCATGAATACGCTGATGAATATCACGTACATGCCACGCCACTCCGACACGCCGCTGCCATCCTCGGCCAGGGGCTTGTACTTGTTGCTGATGTCCTGCTTCACCTGTTCCCATTGCTTGGGCAGCGAGAACAGGATGGAGAAGTAGTTCTTGCCTCCATCCCTGAAGATGCTCTGTTGCAGTATCTGGTAGCGCGACTGGGCAAAGTCGTTGAGCTTCTGCACGCGTTCCGACACCTGGTCGTAATAGTTCTTCTCCTTCTCGATGCTCTCGATGAAGAACTGCAGGCTCCCAAGCATCTGCTCGGCATAGTAGAGGCAGTACATGCGGTCGTTCAGTTCGTCGCCTTGCAAGAAGAAGGGCTGGTCGGCCTCTTCTTCGCTCTCTGCGTTCTTGGCGTGTATGTGCAGCAAGGCCAGGCTGTCGGCCTCGTTGATGGCCAGCGAGTCGATGGCTGTTATGGAGTCGCGGGCTTCTCCCACCGCCGGAGGCATCTGCTTGAGCAGGGCCACCAGTTCGGTGTATCGCTCAATCTCTTGCGACACACGGGTGCGTATCCTGTCGTAGGGCACGGTGTTGAGCGTCAGTTCGCGGAACATCTTGGTGGCCTCCTGGCAGGCGTATGCCATGTCGAAGGTGAAGTCCGCCTTCTGCGAGAACAGTATCAGACCTATCTGTTCGCTGCGTTTCATGTACACTATGAGCTGGGCATGCTGCTCTGCGCTCATCGTCTCGTAGCGCTTCAGCAGTTGCTTCGACTTCTCGTAGTCTGCCTTCAGCTCGGCCTTGAGCACACCCAGCGTGTGGGTAAGGTCCTTCTCCTTCAGTACGGCTTGCGACTGTAGTGCGCAGCATAGCATCATCCATGCCACGAATAGTATTCTCTTCATTACTCTTATTTACTCTTAGATAATGGTTTCTCACCCCCCCCCTTGGGGGTATGTGTTTTCTGTATCGAACCTTGCGGTCGGCAAGGCCCCAAAATCGCTAATGGGTACGGACCACCGCCTCGGTCTCTCATTGAAATGGCAAAATTAGGCAATATCTGTGAGATATACAACAATTTCGGCCAAAAGAATGTGCAAATAAGTTAAACTAATGCATCCTTAATCTGTTTTAATAGAAGTTTGTGCTTGTTTGCCGGATAAATGTTTACCTTTGCACCATTCAAGTCACAAATCTAGTGATGGTGAAAAAATAAATTGGTACGATTTAACCTCAGATTTTTGAGATGCTTTTGCTTCATGAAGAGGGCGCGATGCGGGCATCGTAACCGATGAATGAAACAAAAACAGCCAAAAAGATGAGTTGTTACCATAAAA
>JAZLKL010000169.1:0-4380 GCA_045597585.1 Bacteroidaceae bacterium
ACTGCTTATAGAAGGAAGGCTCTATGCCTGGAGCACCGGCAATGACCAGTTGGTATTGCTCTGTATAGGGCTTGGCAGCCTCAATCATGCGTGTAAGGTTGTCCTTGATTTCCTGCTGGCGACTACCTGCCAGAAGGGCTATGATGGGTTGCTCCGTGAGTTCGTTGTCGGTGCAGAATGCACCAAGGTTCTTGGGGTGCTGGGTAAGGTAGGCTGATACCTCGTCGAGTGTGGGGTTGCCCACATACTGTATGGGGTAACCATGCTTGTCCTCGAAGAACTCCTTCTCAAAGGGTAGGATAGAGTAGAGATGGTCGATGTCGCGCTTGATGTTCTTGATTCTACGCTCCTTCCATGCCCATATCTTGGGAGAGATGTAATAATGTACGGGTATGTGGGTATGGGTGTGTATGTACTTGGCAATGGATAGGTTGAACCCAGGATAGTCGATAAGGATGAGTGCGTCGGGCTTCCATGCCACGATGTCCTGCTTGCATTGCTTCATGCCACGAAGGATGGTGCGCAGGTGAAGCAAGACAGGTATAAATCCCATGTAAGCCAGGTCGCGATAATGCTGTACAAGCGTGCCACCTTCGGCCTGCATGAGGTCACCTCCGTAGAATCGAAATTCGGCTTGAGGGTCTTGTTTCTTGATGCTGTGCATCAGGTGCGATGCGTGTAAGTCACCACTGGCTTCGCCGGCAATTAGGTAGTATTTCATCCTTCTTCTATGGGTTTACGAATTGAGGTGTTTTTTTAACATTTCGAGTGAGTCGTATGCCGTCATGTCGAGCTGTATGGGAGTGATGGAAGCATAGCCGTGCTCAAGTGCCCAGCAGTCGGTATCGGTTTGCTCTGGCTCGAGATTGCTGAATGCTCCAGTAAGCCAGAACATATTCTTTCCGTGTGGGTTATGTGCCGACGCCCATTCGCCCGACCATAGTCCTTTTGCCATGCGTGCCACACGTGTTCCCTGTAGTTTTTCTACCTCGGGAAAGTTGACGTTCAGGCATTCGTAGGGTGGTAGCCTATGCTGTAGAATATGTTCCGCAATCTTTACAATACTGTCGAAAAACGGACTGAAGTCTGGTCGTTTCTTGAAACCCTGAAACGAGAAGGCGATAGAGTTCCAACCCTTCAGCGTGGCCTCTATGACAGCCCCTACCGTGCCCGAGTAGTGTACGCTCACCGAGGCGTTGTCGCCATGGTTGATGCCGCTCACCACGAGGTCGGGAGTGGCATGAAGCACTTGCTCGTGGGCAATCTTGACGCAATCGACAGGCGTTCCCGTGCAGGTGAAGTACTCAATGTCGTGCTCCCCCTTGGCAGGCAGCAGTGGGTCGGTGTCGAGGTTGCCAAACCCGTCCCACTTGCACAGTTCGATAGGGTTTGTGGAGCTGATGCTGCATCCCGCCCCCGAGCGTGCTGAGTCGGGAGCCACTACAATCACCTTGCCTAACCTGCTCATGAGGTGAGCCAGCGTGCGTATTCCCAATGCCTGAATGCCATCGTCGTTGGTTATGAATATGAGTTTCTCTTCCATCTTTCTGAGATTGATTTTTGCAAAGTTACGCAAAAAATGCCAAAATGGGTGACTTTGTGCCACGTTTTTTTCGTAATAACCCCCAAACTCTACAAACGCGTGTTTTTCAATGCCTGCTATCGACCTTCATTTGTCCCTTGGCCAGGCCCTCACTCGCCTCTCGTATCCATACGCTTGTCCATTTGTCATCTTCTTGGGTGCACTCTACTTTCACTCGTTTGGCTTACGTCTGGCTTACGTGTTTTGACGTAAGCCAGACGTAAGCCAAACGAAGGAAACTGGAGTGAAACAGGGAGGAACACAGGGCCTCGTCTTAACCTCTTGCTCAGCACGTTTGCCCCTGTGTCCTGTTTGATGAAATGCTCGTAATACTTACTATATCGCGTGCGCGAGAGAGACGAGTTATGAACAATTTGGCCGAGTTTTGAACAATTTATGCATTTTTGAGGAGCTAAATGTGGCATTTTACGCAAAAAATGGTTAACTTTGCCGAGTAAATAACTACGAAATGGGTAAATACATATCAATTGTAAATCAAAAGGGAGGTGTCGGCAAGACCACAACCTCTATGAACTTGGCTGCATCGCTTGCAGCTCTCGAAAAGAAGGTGCTTCTCGTCGATGCCGATCCACAGGCTAATGCGTCGTCGGGTATGGGTGTTGAGCCAGAGAAGATTGATGTCTCTCTGTACAACTGCATCATCGACCATGTGGACGTGCGCGAAGCCATCTACACCACCGAGATTGACGGACTTGATATTATCCCATCGCACATCGATTTGGTGGGTGCTGAGATTGAAATGCTGAACATCAAGGACCGCGAGAGAGTGATTTCAAAATTGCTTGCACCGCTGAAGGACGAATACGACTACATCCTTATCGACTGCTCTCCCTCGTTGGGTCTCATCACGGTGAATGCCTTGACCTGCTCTGATAGTGTAATCATACCTGTTCAGTGTGAGTATTTTGCCCTGGAGGGAATCTCGAAGCTGCTGAACACCATCAAGATTATCAAGTCGAAGCTGAACCCCAAACTGGAGATTGAGGGCTTCTTGCTGACCATGTACGACAGTCGTCTGCGTCTGGCCAACCAGATCTACGATGAGGTGAAGCGTCATTTCCAGGAATTGGTGTTCGATACCGTCATCCAGCGTAACGTCAAGCTTTCCGAGGCACCCAGTCATGGTCTGCCCGTGTTGCTCTACGATGCTGAGGCTATCGGTACCAAGAACCACTTGCAGTTGGCAAACGAGATTATTGCAAAGAATTCAAAAGTTGAATAAGTTTATGGGTTGAGGTTTGGCGGTAGCAACTGAAGCTTGCATGTAAGTCGGCATTTATATGGCGTTATGGCGGATGCGATGTGACTGCAGGTAGTTTCTGCCAAATAAAGCATAAGGATGAATGCATCAGCACAGGGCGTTGGGTAGATAGATAGACATTGCCTCTGCGATGATGATTGATCTGCAAAACACCGGCAACCCGTAGTTTCTAAACAAAAAAATACATTTAAATGGCTGTACACAAGAAATATCCGGCATTGGGTCGCGGTCTTGATGCTCTTATCAGTACGGAAGAGGTCAAGACGCAAGGCTCATCGTCCATCAACGAGATTGCACTTAGTGCCATTATGCCCAATCCCAACCAGCCTCGCCGTGACTTCGATGAAGATGCTTTGAGGGAACTGGCTGATAGCATCAGGGAGATTGGCATCGTTCAGCCCATCACGCTTCGCGACATGGGCGATGGCACCTATACCATCATTGCTGGTGAGCGCCGCTGGCGTGCATCACAGCTCGCAGGCCTTACGGCTATACCTGCCTACATCCGTACGGTAGATGACGAGAACATGATGGAGATGGCTCTCGTGGAGAACATCCAGCGTGAGGATCTCAACTCGTTGGAGATAGCCCTTGCTTATCAGCATCTGATGGAGCAATACGGACTTACCCAGGAGCGCCTGAGCGAAAAGGTGGGCAAAAACCGTGCTACGGTGACCAACTATCTGCGCTTGCTGAAATTGCCTGCTACCATACAGATGGCATTGAAGAACCGTGAGATTGACATGGCTCATGCCCGTGCCATACTTCCCCTGGAGGACCCCAAGCTACAGATGAAGGTGTTTGAGGCTACCAAGAACGAGGGGCTCAGCGTGCGCAAGGTGGAGGCCATGGTGAAGGAGCTGATGGAAGGCGGTTCCGTAAAGACGGGCGACGGCAAGCAGCTGAAGGCTCGCGGAAGCAACAAGATGTCGGCTGAATATGAGGAACTGCGCGAGAGCCTTTCCGCCTACTTCAAGTCGAAGGTGCAGTTGACTTGCAGCGACAAGGGTCGTGGCAAGATCAGCATCCCGTTTGCCAACGAGGAGGAGTTGCTGCGCATCGTGGAATTACTCGACCAATTGAAGCAATAACTTGACTGTGAGCGTGAAGAGGTCCTTGCTACTTTTGTGTGGTTGGTGCAGCTGTTTGTGCGGTGCAATGGCACAGTCGTCGGATGATGGAGTGCCATCAGAAAAGACCGACACCATCGTGCGTGAATCGCAGCCGGTAGAACCCGTCAGCAACGACACAGTGGTATGGCGCAACGAGGATGACTGGGACCTGCGTTTTGAGGAAGACGCACTCTACCTGAAGGAGGCGGCAGATACTGCCCGACTGAACAGGCTGGCCGACTCGCTGGTGGTGACGTTGCCAAAGGTCAAGTCAAAGCCGTTCTCTCCCGACCCTATCCGCTCCATGTGGCTGGCAATGGTCTTCCCGGGAGGTGGACAGATATACAACCACAAATACTGGAAGTTACCCATCTTCTATGGAGGTTTTCTGGGATGTGTCTATG
>JAZLKL010000170.1:0-10320 GCA_045597585.1 Bacteroidaceae bacterium
CCATCGTATTGATGGTGGGCAGCAACCAGATTGAGTTCGACGAGAACGAGGTCACCTATGAAGACGAGTGGACCAACACCAGCGACGCCCCCGCTGCACCTGCCACAAGCAACACCTTCGACGAGGAAATCGTATTCTAACCCAATCCCTACACAGAAAACAATATGGCAGAAACTACTGCAAAGGATATTCTGGAAGAACTGGAGGGCGAGGAACTCGAAGAGCTCGAGGCCGACGAGATGGACTATGCCGAAGGCGAGGACGGCTGCCTTGAGCAAGGTGCCGACGGCATGCTCTATGAGCATCGTCGGGTAGTGGCCGACTCCGGACAGAATCCGCTTCGCGTGGACAAGTTCCTCATGGACCATCTTCGTGGCACCACACGCCACCGCATACAGCTGGCAGCCGAAGCCGGATGCATACAGGTGAACGGGCGCTCGGTGAAAAGCAACTACAAGGTGAAGCCCAACGACGTGGTGACCCTGATGTTCTCGCACCCACGCCGCGAAACAGAAATCATCCCTGAGGAAATCCCCCTCAACATAGTGTACGAGGACGACGACCTGATGGTGGTCAACAAGCCTGCCGGAATGTGTGTGCATCCCGGTTGCGGCAACTATACCGGCACGATGGTCAATGCCATTGCCTGGCATCTGAAAGACGACCCCAAGTTCGACCCCAACGACCCTACCGTAGGCCTTGTGCATCGCATTGACAAGGACACCAGCGGCTTGCTCGTAGTGGCCAAGACGGCAGAGGCCAAGACGCATCTCTGCCACCAGTTCTTCGTGCACAGCACCAAGCGACAGTACAACGCACTCGTGTGGGGCAACTTTGCAGAAGAAGAGGGACGCATCGAGGGCAACATCGGGCGTCATCCCAAAGACCGTCTGCAGATGTGGGTTTACCCCACCGACTCAGAGATAGGCAAGCCTGCCGTGACCCACTACAAGGTGCTTGAGCGCTTCGGCCACACATCGTGGGTGGAGTGCATCCTCGAAACCGGACGTACCCACCAGATACGTGCCCACATGCGCCACATAGGGCACATCCTTTTTGCCGACGAGCGCTATGGTGGTTGCGAGATCATCCGTGGCGAACAGAGCAGCTCGTACAAGGCCTTCATTCACAACTGCCTCGAACTGTGCCCCCGACAGGCCCTGCACGCCCGTACCCTTGGCTTCGTGCATCCACGCACAGGCGAGGAGATGTTCTTCCAATGCGACGTGCCCGACGACATGACCGCCCTCTTGGAGAAGTGGAGGAATCGCACTATTGCACGAGGCGAAAAGTAAAGAAACCACAAGATGCCCCGGGCATCGAAGAGGCGAAATGCCGAAACATTGAGGCATCGAGAAATCGAGAAATCGGAATATCGAAGAACCGAGTCATCGGAATATCGAAAAATCGAGATATCGAAGCATCAAGTCATCGAAACCTCGACCCCTAAAAACGACCCAAAACAAAAAAACATAACAATATGAGAACTATAGCCATCATTTGCGGAGGCGACACCTCTGAGCACGATGTAAGTATGCGTAGCGCAGCTGGCATCCAGAGTTTCCTGGACAAGGAACGCTACCAAATCTATAAGATAGAGATTCACGCAGGCAAGTGGGAGGCCCTGCTCGGTTCGCAGAATGCCGACGATGCAGCTTCATGCCCCCGTTCGGCCGTTGACCGCAACGACTTCTCGTTCCTCAACGAGAAGGGCGAGCGCATCCGTCCCGACTACTGCTATATTACCATCCACGGCGTTCCCGGCGAGAACGGCATCCTGCAAGGCTACTTCGACCTCATCGGCATGCCCTACTCCACCAGTTCGCTGCTCGTCGAGGCCATGACCTACAACAAGTTCGTCACCAACAACTACATGCGTGGCATGGGTATGAGTGTGGCCGACTCGCTGGTGGTGCGCCAGGGTCACGACAAAGAGGTGGCCGACCAGGACATCATCGACCGCATCGGCCTGCCCTGCTTCGTTAAGCCAGCCTCTGGTGGCAGCAGCTTCGGTACCACCAAGGTCAAGACGGCCGACCAGTTGCGTCCCGCCATCGACCTGGCTCTCAAGGAGGGTGAGGACGTGATGGTGGAGGCCTTCATGAAGGGTACGGAGATTACCTGCGGCTGCTACAAGACCAAGCAGGTGGAGCGAGTGCTGCCCATCACCGAGGTGGTGATGACCACCAACGAGTTCTTCGACTACGATGCCAAGTACAATGGTGCGGTTCGTGAGATTACGCCTGCCCGTCTGAGCGACGAGGTGACCGCTCGCGTGCAGAAGCTCACCAGCACCATCTACGACATCCTGGGTTGCCACGGCATCATCCGCATCGACTACATCATCACCGAGGGCAATCACATCAACCTGCTCGAGATCAACACCACTCCGGGCATGACTGCCACCTCATTCATCCCCCAGCAGGTACGTGCCACTGGCCTTGACATCAAGGACGTGATGACCGAGATCATCGAAGACAGCTTCTAAATCGGGCCATAGGCCCTAACGAAAAACGAAAAGTGAAAAGTGAATAATCACACTATCTCTTAGATCATGTATAGTACTGATTCCTCTGTACTCTCTATCAAGAGCGAGGCATTCTCTATTCGCATCATAAGGATGGTGCAATATCTCAACTCAAATGGAGACCACACATTGGAGCCCCTTTACAAACAGGTGCTCCGCTCCGGAACCTCTATTGCAGCGAACATCGGCGAATCGCAATTTGCACAGAGTCGAGCAGATTTCATCACTAAACTTCACATAGCCCTCAAAGAGACCAATGAGACAAAAAAGTGGCTTATCATGCTGGAGGAAAGCAATTGCATTACGCACGTCCAAGCTACAAGCATGAAAAAAGACTGCGGAGAACTCATTGCCATCATCACGGCTTCAATAAAAACAGCAAAGAAAAACTCTGAGCAACAATAATAGTAACCGAATAGTAAAGTGAAAGTCCGCACATCCAAGCAATCCACACATCGAGACGCCTTGCGCAATATGTTCATCCCCGCATTGCGCCAGCCGATTTTTCACTATTCACTATTCACTATTCACTAAAAATCATGGAACATGATTTTGATCAAATACGCCCTTTCAAGGAGGGTGAGATGAAGCAGGCACTCAACTCATTGCTTGCCGACCGCCAGTTTCAGCACATCCTCAAGGGATTCTGCCCCTGGTTGCCCAAATGTATGCGAAACGGCTTGCTTCGCCTTGCCTTCATCGGCGTAAAGACACCCCTGAAGTTCCAGAAACGCTTTACGCGCAAAGTCGTGGACTATGTGGTGAAGCACGACACCAAGGGTGCCTTCTTTGAGCATTCTGCCATACAGAAGGGCAGCATGCGCTACACCTTCGTCAGCAACCACCGCGACATTGTGCTCGATAGTGCCATACTCTGCATCATGCTCTTCGACAACGGCTTCGAGACGTCCGTCGAGATTGGCATTGGCGACAACCTGCTCATCTATCCGTGGATCAAGACGCTGGTCAAGATGAACAAGGCTTTCACCGTGCGCCGCGGACTCTCTCCCCGCGAGCTGTTGGAGAGCAGCAAGCTGATGAGCCGATACATGCACTATGCGGTGAACGAGAAGAAAGAGAACATCTGGATTGCCCAGCGTGAGGGACGTGCCAAGGACTCGAACGACCTCACCCAGGAGGCTGTGCTGAAGATGCTGGCCATGGGTGGCGAGGGAACGCCCGTTGAGCGCCTCAAGGACCTCAACATTGTTCCACTCACCATCTCGTACGAATACGACCCCTGCGACTATCTCAAGGCCAAGGAGTTCCAGCAGAAGCGCGACGACCCTGGCTACAAGAAGAGCAAGCAGGACGACCTCACCAACATGAAGGTGGGCATCTTCGGCCAGAAAGGACATGTGCACTATCAGGCCTCGCCCTGCATCAACAAGTGGCTCGACGAACTGAAGGACTTGCCCAAGACCGAGGTGTATGGCGAGATTGCATGCCGTATAGACAAGGCCATACATGCCGGCTACCGACTCTATCCCGGCAACTACGTGGCTTGCGACCTGCTGTCGGGCACTCGTGAGTTTGAGTCAAAATACAGCGCAGAGGAGAAGGCCACCTTTGAGCAGTACATACAAAGCCGCATCGACCTCATCGACTTGCCCAACAAGGATGTACCCTTCCTGCGAGAGAAACTGCTGACGATGTATGCAAACCCCGCACTAAACTACCAGAAAGCCACACAGAACAGCTGATGAAGAATCTTCTTGCCTTGTCGCTCTGCACCATGCTCGCCTCGCTCTTCGCCTCGTCGTGCTCACACGACGATGAGGTGTACCCCAGCATCATCTCCGAGATGGCCGACCTCTACACCGATGCCCAGGGAACGACGACGAAGATCGTGCTCGACAACAACCGCACATACAACATAGAGAACCCGCAGAAGGGCTACACCAAGAATGCGCTCTACCGTGTGCTCTGTGGCTTCGTGCCCAACGGCACCGATGCCACGCTCTACCAACTGACGGGGGTAGGCATCCTTCGCGACTCATCGAGCATAGCACGTCGCGATCCCGTTGACCTGCTGAGCGTCTGGCGCACGTCCCGATACATCAACATGCACCTCAAGGCCAAGACGCAAGGGGGACGCCAGTACTGGGGCTTCATCACCGACTCCATCGTGACCAAGACCGAGGCCGACGGCACGGAGGTCATTCACGCCTACGTGTCGCTGCACCACAATCAGAACGGAGACCCTGCAAGCTACTCCGACGACGTTTTCCTATCACTGCCTCTCGACAGTCTGAAGGACATCAACCAACAGTCGCCCATCACCTTCCGCATCCAGCAGACAAGCGGTACTAAGAAATATGAACTATAGAACAGTAAACTATGGAATCAATAGCCGTACTTATTTCGGGAGGCGTTGACAGCGCCGTGGTCGTGCATCAACTGTGCGAACAAGGATATAAGCCCGACCTTCATTATATTAAAATAGGTATGGAGGGCGAAGACTCCTCGTGTACCGCCGAGGAGGACATCGAACTCTCACAGGCCACAGCACGCAAGTACGGCCTCACCCTTGAGGTTACCGACCTGCAGAAGGAGTACTGGGATGGTGTGGTAGGCTATGCCATCGACCGCATCAAGCGTGGACTTACCCCCAACCCCGACGTGATGTGCAACCGTCTCATCAAGTTTGGTGCCTTCGAGCAGAAGGTGGGGCATCACTACGACAAGATAGCCACAGGGCACTATGCCACTACCGTTACCGACGAACAAGGTCGCGTATGGCTGGGCACGGCGAAAGACCCCGTAAAGGACCAGACGGACTTCCTTGCGCAGCTCAGCTACGAGCAACTCTCGCACACCATCTTCCCCATCGGCCATCTGATGAAGGAGGATGTGCGACGCATCGCTCTCGATGCACATCTGCCCAGCGCCTACCGCAAGGACAGCCAGGGCATCTGCTTCCTGGGCAAGATCAACTACAACGACTTCATACGCAAGTTTATGGGCGAGCAGGAAGGTCGCGTCATCGACATTGAGACGGGCAAGGTGGTGGGTCGTCACAAAGGTTTCTGGTTTCACACCATCGGCCAGCGCAAGGGCTTGGGCTTGAGCGGAGGTCCTTGGTTCGTGGTCAAGAAGAACATCAAGAAGAACATCATCTTCGTGGCTCACGGATGGGACACCCAGTTGCAATATGGTCATGACTTCTGTCTGGCCGACATGCACTTCATCACGAGTCAGGACCCTTTCCTGTCTCCCAAGGAGGGAAAGAGCCTGTTCGAGGGAGGTGAGCTACCCATCCAGTTCAAGATACGCCATGTGGATCATTTCATGAAAGGCACCATCCGTTGGCAACCATCCGACGATGTCTCCCTCACAGAGGCGAACGGCGGCACGCATAACGTCATCCTTACACCTTCATCTTGTGCCTTGCAAGAGGTTTTGAAAGAGCCTGCCGGTTCTTTCTTCGTCCATTCCGACGAACCCATCCAAGGCATTGCCCCTGGACAGTTTGGCTGCATCTACGATGCCGATGCCCGCATCTGCTACGGAAGCGGAGAGATTGGATATCACGCCGCTAAACAATAATCGGGCCTTTGACCCTAGTGAAAAGTGAATAACAATTGGTCTTTGACCCTAGCGAAAAGTGAATAACAATTGGTCTTGGGCCCTAGTGAAAAGTGAAAACCGAAAACCGAAAACAAAAAACCGAAAACAAAAAAACCAAAAGTAAATAAAAACCACCGTTCTCGACGGTTTTCCGTCGAGCAAGCCCCTAACACCAATCAATATGAAAAAAACCTTCATCATCCTTTGCTGCGCTCTCTTTGCAGCCTTCCATAAGGCGCAAGCCGCCCCCGGGCACACCCCCCAAGCCAAATACGTGTTCTACTTCATTGGCGATGGCATGGGAGTAAACCAGGTCAATGCCACCGAGATATTCCTCGGACAGGTAGAGGGCAAGCACGGCACCTCGCCCCTCTGTTTTGCGTCCTTCCCCTATGCAGCCTTCATCACCACCCATAGCGCCTCAAGCGGAGTCACCGACTCAGCTGCCGCAGGTACTGCACTCGCCACCGGCGAGAAGACGCAGAATGGCGCCTTAGGACTGGACGAGACGCTCACCCACCCCATCAACAGTATTGCATGGACAGCCAAGCAGAATGGTATGGCCGTGGGTGTCACCACCACCGTCACCACCGACCACGCCACACCCGCAGCCTTCTATGCACACACCAAGAGCCGCGACGACAAGGATGTCATCCGTCAGCAACGCGAAGCCTCTGGCTACGACTTCATCCTCGGAGCCCCCGATGACGGCAGTCTGCCCTACCGCCTCGACCGCAAGACTGGCGAACTCTCACAAGCCGACATCGTGCGTATGGCCATCGACAGCCTGATGCGCGTCAACCCCGACGGTTTCTTCCTTATGTCAGAAGGCGGAATGATTGACTATGCCTGTCATAGCAACGACGCTGGTGCCATGATTGGCGAGATGCTCGACTTCGACGATGCCATCAAGGTGGCCTATAAGTTCTACGAGCAGTACCCCGACGAGACGCTCATCGTCGTTACCGCCGACCATGAGACCGGTGGCCTTGTCCTCACACGAGGCAAGTATGAGACGCACCTTGACCGTCTGCAATACCAGAGGATGACCATCAAGCGTCTGGGACAAGAGATGAACCGTCTGAAGGAGCAGTATGGTGCCCACTTTGCATGGCCCATCGTGCAAGAGTTCCTCAAGGCCCACTTCGGTCTGGGCGGTCCGCTGAAGCTCTCCGAGAAGCAGCTCAGCCGTTTGCAGACGGCCTTCAACAACACGGAGAAGGGCATCGGCAAGGGTGAGAAGACACTCTACCAGGAGGACAGCGAGTTTTGCGTCTGTGTGCGCACCATCATGTCGGAGATTGCCATGGTCAACTTTGCCCACACATGCCATTCTGCTGGCTACGTTCCCTGTTTTGCCGTGGGCGTAGGGGCCGAACAGTTCATGGGTCGCTTCGACAACACGGACATTCCCAAGAAGATCTCCAGCATCGCCGGCTGGAAGTAATTATAATGATATTAGTCACCGTTTTTGAAGTTTCAACTTCCTAATTACACAACCGTTTTTGAAGTTTCAACTTCCTAATTACACAACCGTCATTGAAGTTTCAATCTCAATATAATGCTACCGTTTTTGAAGTTTCAACTTCAAATTAATAAAAAAACAAAAAAGACATGAAGCACCCCTTTATTTCAGCATGTGCATTACTTGTACTGGCATGCGCCTGCAGCGACAAGAAAGCAAGTGAAGACAACAAGACAGAGGCTACCAGTAGCGACACAGACACATTAGTCGTGGCCGAGAAGAGCGTAGAGGCAGAACCCATCGACACCATTGCCCAGGACTGGGATGACAACGACTGTCCCATGCCCATCTCTGTTGTCAGAGAATATGACGACAACTACCGCGAAAAGAGCCGCTCCCTGCGATACATCTTCTTCGGCGATGAAGACAAGGAGTACTACACCTCACGAGCCAAGAACTACACCACCCTGGCAACACTCAGCAACAAGACTCTCAGCATCACCTTCAAGAACGTGCAGGAGGGTAGCGAGATGGGTAGCCTCATCGAGGGCAAATATGCCTACTGCATGAGTGGTTTGAACTATTCTTGCAAGAGTCGTCCCGAAGAAGGTGTGGCATTTACCGACAACTACATGAAGGATCATGAGATAGTAGCCATGAAGTACAAAGGTGGCAAGGCTCCCAAGGAGGTCATCGACACCCTTCAGGCACGCTATAACCAGAAGGTTAAGACCAGCTACAACTGCGGTGTTTCCGAGGATGGCAAGCTGGCCATCTATTCCGTGCAGATGCGTCCCAAGGGCAAGAAGTGCCTGGGCATGCGAGTGGTGGTTACCGACGGACGCGTAGCATGCTACGAGGAGTTGTGTGAGGACTACAACGACATGAGTTCATGGCATGTGGACGATGGTGGCGAATACGCTCCCCTCAACGTCTATTTGGTGACCAAGGGTCCCAAGGGCTACAACATCTTCTACAGCGAGATGGCTCCCGAAAGCACCACCGAGCGTATGATGATGGTTCGCCGCAACGGACTGAAGATCTTCACCTTCGGATCCTATTACAATTACATCGACTACACCCCACAAGAAGAGGAAACCGAGGATGAGGAAATCCCCGACAACATCGAAGAGGAAGCCATTTGACAAAGGTTTGCACAAATCAAGCCAAAAATGATGATTCTTTGAAGAAAAAACCGTATCTTTGCGCCCAAGGGCGCTAAGCCCATTCAAAGCCGATGAGAACGAGCCAATTCAGATACCCGATAGATACTGACCAGTTCCAGGAAATAAGGGAACAGGGAATGTTGTATGTTGACAAGACTGACATGATGCACTATCTTGCCAACAGGTATAATTATGTTTTTCTGGCTCGTCCTCGCAGGTTTGGCAAAACCCTGCTCTGCAATACTTTCAAGGCTTATTTCCAGGGACAGAAAGAGCTGTTCGAGGGGCTGAAGGTAATGGAGCTGGAGGCGGAGTGGAACTCATATCCCGTGCTGCATTCTGCACTTCCCGAATCTCGAAGTGCGTCAGGGCATGATTAGCGGTTTGATGCCGTTAATCCTGAAGCGTACCACATCCGATGGCAACCAGCTGGTGTTCAACATGTCGGATGCCAAGGGCAATTTGATTGAAGACAAGGATTTCCCCATGTAACGCCTATAGCATACAGGCTATCTCCACCTTGACTACATTAGCCAGAGTAAAAAACACATTAGCTTTTTCTCAAAAAAATTTGCAAAACGCCTAAAAATTTCGTATCTTTGCAGAAAAGATAGCAAGACGGACTTCATACGTTTTGCCTCCTTTTTGCATACTACCAGCACCCTATCTGCGCACAATTGGCTTACGTCTGGCTTACGTGTTTTTACGTAAGCCAGACGTAAGCAAAGCGTGTTCAACCCGAGTGCAACCCGAAGGATGACCGATGATTTACAATGCATAATTCATAATTCACAACAATTTGCTGGCACGATGTTTATTTAGAACCCCAAATTATATCATTGAAGTTTCCACCCTTTGGGTGGCTGAAACTTTGGGAGTTCTTTGCGTCTCTGCGTCTTCGCGTTCAATAAAGACTTCGCGCAGCCAATTGCACCTATCTTACTCCCCCTCGGGGGTTGGGGGGGCTGCCCTCGGGAAGACTGGGGGGGCTGCCTTCGGGCGTGCAGTCTGATTATTTTCACACTTTTTTGCACATTTATTTTGCTGTCTAAAAAATAATCACTATTTTTGCGCCATCGGGTGGACCGTAGTGCTCGAAAGCGTACTATTGACAGCCATTCCGATCAAGAAGGCGTTCCACGCTTTCATCCTTTACAACGAAATCTGGTAAATTTCAAGCAAACGAGGATGACTGACATGGCAATGCCCTCCTATATGTATCGTATGCATACGTGCCCTACGCCGTATCGCTCGAGCATATACGGCGTAGGGTGTATTGTATCTGTTCATTCGTTTGTTGGTTTACCAGAGCCAGTTGTAAGATGAGTTAGGACAATCCCTACGCTCTTCTTGTACCCTTTTCTTAACTGGCTCTTTGTGGGACGAGCCACCTACATCCTTACCTATTGCAACACACTAAAAGCTTTTTTATTATGAAGAATTTATTCCTAAGGTTTTCTGTACTCATCGCTTGTTTGATGGGCACTCTCCTGTAAGCATTCATTAAAATACACGTTGTAGCAGTTATGTAACTGTTGTACCTTTGCACTCGCAATATTGCAACATAACCACAACTGCTATTATTATGTGTA